>JALGTI010000093.1 GCA_029821455.1 Candidatus Zipacnadia bacterium
TATAAGTTCATCTTCCCATTCGCGGGCCTCGTGTACAGTATTGCCCACATCCAAGGCCTCCAGCTGCTCCGTACTATCCTGGCCGGGCTGCACCGACAGGCTCAATGCCCCAGCAGCGGCTGGGTCTTTGGCATCACGAACGTCTCTGATTATGGTCTTTATCATTTTCTCGATCATATTTGCGAACGATAGATGCCGCTCGGGGTAGTCAGACATCCCAAGGTCATTAGGCTGATTATGCGGTTCCCATGCCATGTTAAGCGTCCCGAGGGGAAAGAGCGGGGCACGGCCCAGCCAGTAGATGTCGAAGGTCTCAAGTGCCCATGCGAAACGTTGCTGCAATTCTGTTAGTGGGTCGCCTTCTGGGCGGTTAGCCTGTTTGCGTCTGCGAGCGATGCTGCGTGCCGCTGCTGTGAACCTGGGTCGGTATGCCGCCACAAGAGCTTCGCGGGCAGTGATCCGTCGGGTTTGGAAAACGGGCGCGCTGGTGGCGAGATATGCCAGGTAGCTTGATATCTGCGTGCGGTAGCGCGGATCTGCCTGTCTATCAGCACAGTATTCGCCGAGGTCAGCCAGGGAGATATCCGGGTCTACCGCAAAGCCGTAGAACCAATCTTGGTAGGGCAGAAGGCGGTCCCATTGTTGTTTGACATAGGTTCTGAATGCATCTGAATCACTATACTCGACAGCGTGTGTTGAGTGCGGAAGTTTGTCTCGCAACGCCCGCTTAAGCAGCTCGCCGAAGGTGAATTCGAGGCGGTGCCATTCCACGTCCTGCTGCTCGGACGAAACCATCACTCCGGGCAAGAGGCTGGCCTTAGACGGGTTGGGTATGGCGAGTTTGAGGATGACATCGTGCGAGCATGCTCTGAATGTCTCTGTGGCTATCTTGTCAATCCTAAGCCCCAACTTCTCATCCACGTCGAGTTGGTGGTACTCGGCGAATGCCGCGGCCAGGGAGTAGATGTCAGTATCCAACATGTCCAATGCCAAAGCGGCGGCAGAGACACCCTCATCTCCTCCTCCAGCGCCCATTTGTTGCAGACGCGGGAGGAGGTGAGTTGGTGGCTTGCCGCTCATGAGCCACCGGTCATAACATTCGGCAATCTCCTCGTCAGCAGCAACCAACGCGACATATTGGTCCCGACGGCTCACTTCAGTTGCGTGGAAGCCAGGCAGGCCCCATTCCCACGGGCCATCTCCGGGCATCAATAGCGTCTGTCCGAGCACTGGGTCGTCAGCCACTAGGCTCACCGTACATCCTTGTGAAGCCATACCTCCATCTAAGCCGCGTTGATGTGAATCGAGAAATCGCTTTGCCAATACTCTTTCGTAGGCGTTGCTGCTCTTGAGTTTGTCTTCCATGACTGGAATCACGAGTTCGGGAGGGAACTTTCGCAGAAGATCCAGGACAACTCGTCCTACGGAGGGTAACACATTGCCCCAAGAGCTAGCGATCAACTGAACCAATTCTGTGTCAGGCTCCATGTGCAATTCAACGACAGCCGGCAGAATGGCCACAGCGACGAGTTCAGAGTCGCGTAGGCGCGAGGTGTTAAGAAGTGGGTCACGATCCTGTGTGCCTCCAAACTGGCCAATATACTTGACTGCTGTGGCGGCCAGTAGTTCGTTGTCGGCATCCAAAGCCGCCTTGGCGTGGTCCAACGCCCTTGAACAGTTAAGGCAGCGCAGGATCTCCAATATCCGGGCCTTGACTGAACTGGATTGTTGCGGTGCTAACGAGCTCATTAGTGTTTCGACTGCAGCCGGGTTGTGAGACAGTACCGTCTCAGCGGCCGCACGGACTCCCGCACCGCGAGCATGCAGCAGAGAGACACAAACCCCCAATCCGTTGTGCGTAGCGGGCAACGCATCCATAAGCGCCAGTAGGTCAGATTGCAGTATCTGCTCTGCAAACACGGCTTCAGGAGGAGGGCAGGACATGGCTTGTTGTTGCTGACTTCTGTGGAGCCGCTTCAAGAAGTCGCGCATGAAAGAAACTACGAATTCTCCGCCCAATATGCGCTCGTCGAACACAGTTTGCCACTCTGCTGCTTCTATTTCGCCGATCTGAGCTTCGGCCTGTGCCCAGACTGATTCTTCTCGCTTGATGCTCTGTTTGAGTGCTAAGACAACATCCTTCTGGACCTTTGGCCGCGCCATCAAACATCCTAGTAACCAAGTCCGCCGCAACGCATTCCATGCTATCCCGGCGTCGATGTGCCGATTCTCAAGCTGGGATTCCTCCTTGATCTGCCACCGCCAGAACAATGCCGAGCCGATTTGGCATTCCTCACGCAACCCGCCAAGAAGCTGCCCTATTGGCGCATCATTAGGAATGGGCTGCAGCTTACAGACCCATTTCGCCCTCAGCACCCCGGACAGCTTCGCCTGCCATGATGCCCCGATTTCGCGGTAGTTTTCCCATACCTGGTGAGTCAGCCGATGCTGGAGCTCGATCACAGCCGAATAGGCTGCCAACACCTCCTCTGGGACCTCGTCCTGAACTAGGAATAGGGTCAGTTCCGCGGTAGCCATAGCTGTGGCTTGGAGTAGTGCGCCGAACAGATGCGGACTGGTGCATAGGGAGTATTTCAGCACGATCCACATCCGTTCCCAGATCTCGCACTGGGCGCTGATGCGTGCGGCCAGTGCTGAGGGGTCTGGGGGAGTGTGCTGTGCTACGACGGCAGGGCTGATGGCCCTGGTTAGCAGCTCTTGCAGATCTCCCAGTTCGATGTTCTGAAAAGCAATAGGTACTGCCTCAAGAGCTCTAAAGCGCACCAGTTCGCTTTCATCCAACACATACGCCTCGGCCACCTCAGTGGCAAAGCGCGTGAGGCCCAAACCCTCGATTGTCATCAAGGCAGAGCTTCGGTCGGTAGCCGCTTCGGACTGCAGCAGGTCTGCCAGGCACTGCAATCCTTCTGCGGTTTCTGCCACAGACCGGCAAGACAGCATTAGCCGCAAGGTGTCCGGATCGGTTTCTGATTTCAGAACCGTGCGGAGAGATTGCAGCATCTCTTCATCTTCTGCTTCGGCCAGCCCAGCTTGGACCGCCACTGAGAGCACTGGATCACCGAGGGAGGTCACCAGCTTCGCAATGTTCTCCCGGCAATATGGCAGCAACTGAGCCACGCGCTCGACGATATACCGCATGGCTGGGGGATCTGACACTCGCGGCAGTACCCCCACAAGCCTCTCCGCAAGGTCTGTTGGCAAGTCCCTGGGTATAGCTCGGGCCAGGTTCTGTTCATCCGGGAACCTCTCAATAGCCGTCACAAGGCCGTCGCCAGTGGTAGCCGACGAATTCGCGAGGGCATACACTGCCACCTCAGCGAACTCCCCGTGGCTGACGGCCTGCTGGATCAGGAAGTCTGTCGCCTCCTGGTTCTCGATATCGGCAATTCTGCGTGCCAGTGTGAGGGCCATTTCCTCGTCCTCGGCCAACAGGAAGTGAGCCTTCATCGCTTCGAAGTCCAAAAGCTGTCCAGACCCCTGTTCGGACAGTTTACCACAACCTCCTACTGATGTTTTGCGACTGATGGCTGTTTTGTCGCCTTGGTTTCTCGCTTCTACAGCGCCTTATGGTGCTCTGAGCGCTGTTTTCGGCAGATCCCAGCTATTCTTCTGGGACACCGCAATTTTTGGGTTTTTGGATACATCTTATGATAGTGTGAAACGCGAAACACAAACTGATCAAAACCTACATATACTCGCCGCCTTCCAGCTCTTCCGCGACCATGCCCGCAAAGCGCGGAGGCTGTCTGAACCTAGCGTTCAAGCGTATGGCGGCGACGTACGTGACTTCGTTGCGTGGCGCACGAAGAACACGCTGCCACTAACGGTCAAAGATGTTGAACCTGCCGAGATCGAAGACTTCATCGCTGATTGCAGCCATTTGAGCCCCGCTAGCATTCGGCGCCGCCTCGACGCAATATCGAGCCTGTTCCGGTTCCTCATGAAGCGAGACCTTGCACAGGCTAACCCCATCGATTCGGTCGACCGCCCACGCTGCCCCGACAGTCATCGCCCGCACCTGACCGAACAGCAAATGACGAAACTGGCGGATGTCGTGCAGGACCCCCAAGACCGCACGATATTGGCACTTCTCTGCCAACTGGGGATCAGGAGGTCGGAGATAACTCGCCTCGACATTGGTGATGTCGACCTCGCCAACAACCGATTGCAGATACGACAGTCAAAAGGCGGCCGGTCCCGCACACTGCCCATTCCTTCAGACCTCGAGCCCGTACTCCGGGACCACCTCGCAGAGCGGAACAGCGCCCCGGAATCACCAGCGTTCGTGTCGTGCCGCGGCAATCGTCTTTCCCGTTCAGTGCTGGGCCGCTTGTTCTCCAAATGGCTCAAGCTGGCCGGGCTCGATGGGCTGGGACTCTCGCCCCACAGTTGCCGGCATGGTGCCGCCACTCGCTGGCTCAATTCTGGCCTGAGCATCGTGGAAGTCCAGCATCTGCTCGGCCATGCGTCCGTCGATGTGACTGGGCGCTACTGCCATACGTCTCTCAGCCAGATCGCTGCCGCGATCGAGAGCAAGGTCCCCGCCCTGGGCACGTCTCCCTCGCCAATTTCCGCCGACGATATGCCGCGTGAATGGCACGACGCGCTGGTTCAACTCGATGGAGACCAGAGAGCTGCACTGCTTATGATAGCGCGGTCTATGGCGTCCTCAAAGGCGCAGCCTCCCTAGTCCGCGGCGTACCAAGACCGGCAGTTGTCGAGTGCACCCACATCATATTATCGCACAAACGTTTGATAGGAGTCAATGATGGAAAACGCAACAGAAAAAGCAGCGCCGCATACGGGGGACACCAGTAACGGCCTCAAAGTACACTCATCCCCAGCTCGCCCGCCAAATGCGGCAGATACCGCGACTGCCGCTCTCGACGGGTTCGCTGAGTACCTGGCCAAAACAGCCGCCAAACTCGCGGTTACCGGCGGACATACAGCAGACGGCGATTCCGAGGCGTCCACAGCATCATGAGCATAGAACCCCGTTTGAAATGCCACAAGATCGCAAATGCGGGCCTGCGAGCCGATGCATACAACTCGCCCAGAACGCCAGTACTGGGGCTTTACGTGGCAGTTGCATTGGGATTGCATGCAACGGAAGTATATCCCTACTTGACGACACCGTCAAGCATAAGTACAATGCAACTTTAAGGAGGAAAAACAATGGAAAGCGCACCTGAAGCAGACCGCATCCTGCGCGTCGGGCTATACATTCGCTATAGCACACAGGAACAGAAAATAAACTCCTATTCGGCGGAGATGCAGCGCGATCAGTGTATGCAGAAGCTCCACCGAGAGCATCCGGATACCCATTATACAGTTCGCACGTTTGAGGATCTGGGCATAAGCGGCTCGATCGGGGTCTCTAGCGCGGCATCACCTGCCAAACAACACCGTCAGGGCCTAACTGAACTCCTCAACGGCATCGCTGACGGAGAATTGGATATGGTGCTGGTCTACAGCCAGGACAGACTGGCGCGTGACGAGTTTCTTTGGCATTATATGAACACGGCCATCTTCCAGCGTTACCAGATCCCGGTCCTGTTCGCGCGCGAGACGCATGACATTCTCACCGAAGAGGGGCAGATGATCTCCAGTATTCACGCTTTGGTCGCAGCCTTGGAACGGCGTAAGATAAGTCGCAATGTTTCAGCGGCCGCTGAGAGACGCGCCCAAGAAGGATATTCTGGTGGCCCCCCACCGTACGGCTGGAAATGGGACCCTCAGCAAAACAAAGGCCCCCGCGAACGCAGGCGCATCGTACGAGATGAAGCCCAGGGCGTCGTCGTGGTCGAAATGAAGGAGCGGTACATGGCAGGCTGGCCGACCGCCGAGATTGTCCGTGACCTGCACCGACGCGGTATCGAGTCGCCCCGCGGGGGTCTTCACTGGAATACTGATGGCGTCTTGAAAGTGATGAAGAACCCCGTCAATGCCGGGCTTGTGCGGCATCGCCAAGAGCTTTACCAAGGCCAACATACGCCTCTGCGGTATTGGCCGCCCGAAGACCGCGAACTGCTGCTGCAGCGCATTAGTGAACGTGCCGACCGGTCGCTGTCGGTAAGAAACGTGGAGCGATTCCTATTGAGCGGTGTGCTGTTTTGTGGGCACTGCGGGCGCCGGCTCACCGGCAGTACAGATTCGCGCAGGGACCAGCGCATGTACGGCTGTCCGGCTCCACGTACCGGCGGCAACAACCGCGTTCGCCGCAATGGAGAATTCGCTGAAGTCAGAACTTGCCCCGGGCTTCATCGTTCCGCCGATGAGCTTGAAGCCACCGTTGTCGAAGCCGTTTCCGGCCTAGCGCGTTCGGCGGTGGTCCAGTCTGCGGCCGCGCAGAAAGTCGAAGACGCTCTTGATCAAAAGGACGCGCAAATCTCAGCAGAGCTCAGTTCAGTGCAAAAGGACTTGCAGCAAGTGGAACAAGGCTTCTCTCGCCTTTTCGGTTTGCTGGACAAAGGGGCCATCACCGAAGACGAGTTCAGCCTGGAGAATGAGCGACGCAGAGACCAAAAGAAAGCTCTTGTGCAACGGCAAGAGCAACTCAGTGGACACCTTTCACAACGGCGCACCCGCAAAGCCGAACTGGAACGGGCATTAGCGTTGCTGCGCGATTTTGATGGTCTTTGGGAGTCAATGCCTCCGGGTGAACAGAAAGAGATGCTACGCCAGATTGATCCTCATATGACCTTAAGAAGAGAAGATAATTACCTCATACTGACGATCGCGCCCGCCTTTGCCGAACCTATCAGCATCACTTTCGTCGCCCGGCCTCGCAAGCATCTCCAAAACCCCGGGCCCGACGCCCATCTCACCCCCCGCCAGCTGGCCCTCTTGTGCTGCTGGGAAGATGGCGACAGCCTCCAGGACATGGCACACGCATGGGATATTTCCATCGGGACTGTACGGTGGGTGGTTGCGGCCGTACGCGAACGTCTCGGCGTTAAGGACCTCGATGAGGCCGTCGAGCTCGTGAAGGATCGATTGGACAAGTGTCGCAATACCCTGTCCATTAAGGGGCGATACAACAAGCGGCCTGTCAGCGATCCTACCATTCTTTCCGAAGTGCTGCTGGCCGTACTGCGGCTTTTGGCCGAAGGGAAAAGGTGCGTGGAGATCGCGAAGACATTAGGCAAGGATAAGAGCACTATCAGTCGCCAAATTCGGCAGGTATACTATAGACTGGGCGCTGAGAACCGAGAGGCAGCTCTTTCCCGCGCCAGGGAGTTGGGGTTGCTCTCGTGATTGGCCCGCTGACGGCGCAGAGGTAGGTCCGCTGCGGCGTCTGGTGCCAGAGAGATAGTCGTAGGTCGAATCCATGCGGGGCCTTCGGTTGGTCCTGCTCAGGAGCCCTTAGGCGTAGCGGTCCAAAGCGGCGAGAATAGTGTCCCGGGCGTATGATCGGCCCGAGGCGAAACCGCAGGAAGCCCGTACAGGCGTCTCCACACACCGAGTAGGGCAATTCTAATAGAGGCCTTGCAGAAATGACCGTTCCGGCACGAGCCTCTGCTCCACTCAAGTGCAGACCGTTCAGTGGCTAAACACAGGAGGAAACTACCAGAAGTGTGGCGAAGTCTACATCCTGAGGTTATCTATGTTTGACTCTTAAGAAGGGTTCATCAGGCTTCGCCACTTCGCCGGTGAGCGCCCCGGGTTCCTTTATCGGGAAGGGAGTACGCATGCCCAACATCTACGACAACATCGAGCTTAGGCTCATGGATGCTCTCCGCGGGGTCATGGAAGACGCAGTGGCGGCCGATTTCTGTGTTGGCTACTTCAACCTGCGTGGTTGGGGACATCTGGCTGACTTGGCGGAGCGATTCGCAGGCACGGACGAAGGCTGCTGCCGCGTCCTCGTGGGCATGCAAAAGCCCCCGGAGGAGCAGATGCGCGAGGCCTATCGCGCCATGCGCAGAGATGAGCTGCTGGATGCACCAGCTATTGCTCGCCTGCGCCGGCAAGCTAGCGAGAGCTTTCGGACGCAACTCGCCTTTGGTGTCCCCACCAATGAGGCTGAAGTCGCGCTGAGACAATTAGCCCGGCAACTGCGCTCCGGCAAGGTCAGGGTCAGACTTTACCTCCGGCACGCCTTGCACGCGAAGCTTTACATCGTCCATCGCACGGACAATGTTGCCCCCCTTATCGGCTACGTTGGGAGCAGCAACCTGACGCAAGCCGGCCTCCTGCACAACGGCGAACTGAATGTGGACGTGCTGGAGCAAGACGCGGCCCAGAAGCTGCACAGTTGGTTCCACAGATTCTGGGACGACCACTACAGCTTGGATATCACGGAGGAGCTCGCCCAACTCATCGAGGAAAGCTGGGCTGCTGCCGATCTGGTCAGACCTCACCTCGCCTACCTGAAGATGGTCTATCATCTGTCGCAGGACGCACGTGTCGGAGAGAGCGAGTTCAGGCTACCACAAGACCTGCAGGGAAGGCTTCTAGACTTCCAGACAGCCGCGGTCTCCTTGGCGGCAAGGCACCTGCATGCTCGCGGAGGTGTCCTCTTGGGTGACGTTGTGGGGTTGGGAAAGACCTTTATGGCCGTTGCTGTTGCCCGCATTGTCCAAGAGGACGAGGGAGGCGACACACTCATCATCTGTCCGCCAAACCTCCGCGAGATGTGGCAGGGCTTCGTGGAGGAGTTTCGTCTGATCGCGAAAATCATCCCCATGAGCAAAGTGCAAGATGATCTGCCTGAGTTGCGTCGTTACCGACTTCTAATCATAGATGAGAGCCATAACCTGCGTAATCGCGGAGGTGTTCGCTACCAGGCCATTCATGACTACATCGAGCGCAATGAACCTCGTTGCCTGCTCGTTACGGCAACGCCCTACAACAAGGAGTACGCTGACCTGGGCAATCAGCTCAGGCTGTTCATTGACGAGAAGCGCGACCTGGGTGTAAGGCCCGAGAAGTACTTCCAAGAGTGCGATGAGGGCGAATTCGTGGCCTTTCATCAGGCACCGCCACGTTCGCTGGTGGCCTTCGAGCAAAGCGAATATGCTGACGATTGGCGAGACCTCATGCGGCTCTACATGGTGCGCCGCACCCGTCGCTTCATTATTGAGAACTACGCCCACTACGACGCGGAACGTCAGCGGCATTTTGTCCTGTTTCCAGATGGCTCCCGTTTCTACTTCCCTGACCGCCGACCGCGCAACCTGACCTTCCGCCTTGATGACGAGGACCCGTCGGACCAATACGCCCACCTGTACCGACCGGAAGTCGTTGATGTTATCAACTCCCTCGACCTGCCGCGCTATGGCTTGGCGGAGTACCTCGATGAGAACGAGTGTGAGGATGCAACAGACCAGGAGGCTAAGGTCATCCAGGACCTGGGCCGTGCTCGACGACGGCTCATAGGATATTGCCGCACCAACCTGTTCAAGCGCCTGGAGAGCAGCGGCGAGGCTTTCCTCCTTTCCGTCAGTCGTCACATATTGCGAAATATGGTCACTCTGCATGCCGTGCAGAACGGTCTCCCGATACCCATCGGTACCCAAGATGCGGCGCTCCTTGATACGGCGACGACTGATGCCGACCAGATAGGGGAGCAAGATGTGCTGGACCTCGTCGAGGAAGCCGATGCCCAGATCGAGCAAGCCCCCGTTGGCCCGAGTGCTGGTCTTACCTGGTTCGAAACCCGTGCCACAGAAGTCTACCAAGCATACAGTACCGGACTCAGCCGCCGCTTCAAGTGGCTGCCCGCAGACTACTTCCAGCCGACGTTGGCCGAGGATCTGCGGGCAGATGCCGAAGCCCTTT
>JALGTI010000498.1 GCA_029821455.1 Candidatus Zipacnadia bacterium
CTCGGTTGCGGCAGCGGCGTTGAAGACCTCCCCTATCTTCACCAGCGCTTCCTTCACTACGGGGATGGGAAACAACGTATCCTGCAGGCCGTGGATGACTAGCAGGGCATTGGGCACTGTCAACGAGACGATGTCTGGGTAGTCGAGATACTGGTACAGCCCTGGCACATAGAACCAGAACGTGTTGTGGGGGCCCATCACGTCCAGGATGCCGGCGTAGGTGGTCATCCAACCCACCAAGCAGGCGGCCTTGATGCGTGGCTCGGCCCCTACAAGATGACCCGTCCGCCAGCCTCCGCCTGACAGCCCAAAGCAGCCGATACGCTCGGAGTCAACCTCAGGCAGACTTTGCAGCACATCCACACAGCGGCGGTCGTCGTGGATGACCAGGCCCGGCCAGGTGACCCCGTACATCTGGAAGCACATCCCCATTACCCAGTCCAACTCGTGCGACATTCGGTTATATGTGTCAAGACCCTCCTGGGTGTTGTAGTCAACCGCCTCCCTCCTGGGTGTTGTAGTCAACCGCCTCCAGGGTTCCCTTCCATTCGTAGGGCGGCTCTTCATACTGCAGGCGGCGCTCACCCCAGTAGAAGATATCCGGCACGACCACCACATAGCCGGCGCGGGCAAAGTCGTCGGCAGTCCCCATATTGTGGTAGCACGTCTGCTTGAACTGGGCCAGCAGCGGGTCCTCCTGCTCGAAGCCGACCAGCTTCTCCTTCCCCCACCGGTACATCCCCCCGTGGTCGTGCAGACCCACTAGCCCCGGCGCATTCCGCGCGCCTTTGGGAACCAGCAGATACGCCGGCACGCGCACATGGGGCGCTGAGTCGAAGTAGATCTTGTGGCGGATGAACTCACCGCGGTCCACGCTCTCAACTGTCTCGATGTTCAGTGACACCTTGGGCGGGTCATAGTGCAGCAGTGAGTAGAGCTTGCGCCGCGCACGCTCACGCCACTGCTCCCAGGGGTGGTCACTATTATTCTCCCACGCCAGGCGGAACTTGGAGTGCTGGCTAAGGAACTCAAACCATTCACGCATATTGCCCAGAGGGTACATTGGTCTCAAACTCCCTTCCATCTGTAGCAACACTGGCTGACCCAACTTTCGCCGATCACCACAACTTGCCCTTCCGAAAAGGGCTCAGGACACGCAGAGGCGAATACTGTCCTGCCGGTTTCTAGCAGGCAGGAGGCCCCACAAGTGAGCGAACAGCAAACTGACCAAGAGCAAAAACACAAGCCGCCCAAGGAATTCAAGATCGTCGAGTGGCACAATCCGCGCATCCGGCGCAGCCGCTTCACCTTCCACTACGAATCACACCTCAGGCCCGAGTTAGCCACGCTGCGCGAGAAGTACAAGCTGGACGAGGTCGTCGCGCCGGGCAAGGATGAGTTTGCACAGCAGCAACTCCTGCGGGCGTGGGTTTGCAGCCGCTGGCCGCATGGCTGGGACAAGGTGGTGCCCTGCCGCAATGCCCTGGAGATTCTCGAGGCCGCCGAACAGGGCTACATCTTTATGTGCGGCTACTACAACGTCACCTTCACCCAGTGCTGCATGGCCCTCGGCTGGCACGCCCGGCCGCTTGGCTTCGGCAAGCAGGGCTCAGAATTCTATCCGCCCTGGGAGGGCAATGTCGGCCACTCGGTCACCGAAGTATGGTCGAATCAGCACTGCAAATGGATCCTGATGGACGCTGACCTGAATTCCCATTACTTGCTTGATGGCGAGCCGATGAGTGCCCTCGACCTGCATCGTTCGTGGTTCACGGGGGACTGGGAGCGCATTGAGCGGGTGACCGGTGACCCGCCACCAAGAGTAGCCCACGAAACTAGTGAGTTGTGGGATGTGGAGAAGAGCCGAGCTGAGTTCGAGCGCTTCGATCGCCATCACACCGCTGACTATGCCGCCCACCTTTCCGTCCAAATGGGCAATGATCTCCTCTCAACCGGCCGCTGGCGCGAGTCCCTTGAGTGGTGCGATGACGACACCCCCTATCGTCTGGTCGGAGGCCAGACCGTCGCCGACAAAACCTGGACCCAGAACGAGGATGACCTGAACTGGACCCTTGGCCAGGCCCACATCAGTGTGCGCGGCCTCGCCGAGGACAACAGCAAGCCCGAGCCCAAGGTGCTCGTCAGCCTCGA
>JALGTI010000499.1 GCA_029821455.1 Candidatus Zipacnadia bacterium
CACACCAGCCCCGTACCTGCCACTCTCGTATGAATGCTTTCTTGATGGTCGGACAACGGCAAGTAAATCCGCCAGCCGGGACCTACCCAATGGCTGGCCCCATTCGTCAAGGGTCGCAATGTCACCAATCACAACCAGCTTCCCACCCCGCTTCACGTGCTTGCGTAACCATCTGGCCTGCCGCTCGCTTAGCGCGGTGTCAAGGGCGGCAAAGACCACGTTGAACTTGCGCAACTCAGCAAGATCACGATCGCCCCACAGGAATACATAAGGATACCCGGACCAGGCAAGTTCGGTGCCCAGGGCACTGATGGCCGCTTCATACCGGCTATCTACTAGTGCTGAGCGATCCGAGTCAAGCAAGGCAATGCGGGCGGCGGGAATGGTGCCGCTGAACAGGTCCCAGTAGCCGCGCACGAATGTGCGATAGGTGCGGACGATTTCGATATCCATTTCTACATCCGGTCCGTACGTATATGCCCACAGCCCTTGGCAAGCTCGCGCCTCGGCGATGCTGCACTTGATAGTGGTGGCGTCCAGCGGGCCAAACTGGATGCTCGACATCATAGCCACCGGATAGGGAAGGCCCCGGGCATAGCCCCGTAGGTACCCAACGGTATTGCAGCCCTGCGGGGCCAGCTCCTCTGCCGGTATGCCGTGCATCCACATATCCAGCTCAGCCATTCCTCCCAGACCGGAATACGACGCCGCGTTTTGTTCAATCAGCCACGCCAGATACAGCCGCTCAAGCTGGGTCTGGCAGCAGCTCATATCGGCCAACTCGAGGTCCGCGCGGTTCGGGATCCGTACCCTACTCAGGTCGCCTATCCCCCACTCCTTCAGTTGGCTGGCATCATACTCTCGCCAGAGCCACTGCCGGAAAGCCGCCTGGCAGCTTTCACACGTGCAGCGTTGGAAGCCCAGATCAGCCAGTGCCACGCCACGAGCGCCCACGTTGATAAGCTCCCGCATTGCGCGCCGCTGCTCCGCCAACTCGCCAGCATCAATGCGTGCGATGAGCTTTGCGCTTGAGTATTGACCAATAGCTTCAGCAGCTATGCCTTTCGGAGCCAGCAGAAGGCTGGTCAAAGTCTCAGCCAATTGTAGGGGATACTGCGTCGGATCGTCGGCATCCAAGGCCCCAAGGAATATGGGAAGGCCCTGATAGGTCTGGCTGGGCCGCTGGTGATGAGCCCAGCACAAGCCCTGGCTAGCCAGCGCCACCATAAGACAGATTGCCAGTCTTCTGCGCATGGAACGGTCCTTTATCGCTGCTTTGCATCTGCTACGGAGTGAGGTTCACTTTGGTTAGCGAACGGCTCTGGTTGCCGGTCTGGGACCATGCAGTGGCCTCCACCAGATACATACCGGCCGGCACCCGGGCCCCAGCGGCGTTGCGGCGGTCCCATAGGACAGTGTTGAGCCCTGCCGCCATCTGGCGGTCTTGACAAATGATCCGGACCGGCCGGCCCGCAATGTTCATCACGCGCACTTGCAGCCGAGCCGGGGCCGACAGGCTGCAATAGATGGCCACGCTGCGGCCTGAGGCTTGCAGCGCCTGCAGGCTGGTTATCAGGGCAATGTTGGGCTGCTGCGTTGGGCCCGTACCCGGTGGTCCGGTCAAGAATGGATCGAATACTACCCGACCATATCCTGGCACATCACGACCATCGTTGATGTTGGCCAGGATGGTGCTGCTGTTGGTCGTCCCCCACCAGTTGTTCTCGGCCAGGACATTCAGAGGAGCGCGATGATAGACCCACCACCCGGCGTTGTTGAGGATGGTGTTGTCGCCATCGTCATCTGTCCGTGAGGTCCTCAGATTGCCCAGCTTGGGCCGGGCATCGTCGGCTATCTCGATACCATTCCCATAGTTGTCCACGATTTGAGTGCGGTAGACGATGGGAGTAGCCGTGCCGGTACAGCGCAACGCCACATCCTGAGAATAACGCAGGCTGCTATCCGTAATCCTGGGCCTGGCGCTGTCTACCAGAACGTTGATGCCTGCATATTCGATGGTGGTGTATCTGATTTGCCCCTTCGCGCCCGCGAACCACTTCAG
The DNA here is from genome assembly GCA_029821455.1 of Candidatus Zipacnadia bacterium. Taxonomy (GTDB): domain Bacteria; phylum Armatimonadota; class Zipacnadia; order Zipacnadales; family Zipacnadaceae; genus JALGVG01. The sequence continues at coordinate 2,063 of JALGTI010000499.1, forward strand.
TCCTTCCCACGAACCTGGTGTGGGTGGGCTGGCCGCAGTGGTCAGGAGGATTGGCTCCTCGGCAGTGCCGTTGGCGCGGAGCGTCCCTCGCACATCAATGCCCCCGCCCATTATAGTGTTACCACGATGCACTACCAGCACCGCGCCACTTGCTATACCCAA
>JALGTI010000500.1 GCA_029821455.1 Candidatus Zipacnadia bacterium
TTTTCCGGGCTTGTCCATATTACTGGAGGAGCTGTGGCAAGGTCGCAAGGGGCGGCCCACTGCCTGAACAATGGGATAGGGTTTGCACGCCGGCAATGGCACCCACAGAGCCAAAGACAATGGCAAAGAACCGCCCCAGCTAGCCTGATTTGGGACGACATAGTATCTTCTCCTGCCCGGTGCAGTGTTGGCCCGTTGGGGCAAACCGCGACTGCGCCCAGACCCTCACGTATACTGGAGACAGCCGGAGGTGACCAACAATGACGATAGGGCCCACAGGCATGGCTGGCAGCGGCTTCGTCTGCTCCTGGAGTGGCGGAAAGGACTCCACCCTCGCCCTTCACCGTGCTCTCGAGGCCGGTGGCCGCGCCCGGAGGCTGCTAACGATGATGACAGAAGGAGGCCTGCGGACCCGGTCTCACGGGCTGCCTATCGAGGTGATACGCACCCAGGCAAGGGCGCTGGGGGTGCCCCTCCTGACGCGCAGTGCCTCCTGGGATACATATGAGGACACCTTCGTGTCGGCTCTCAGGAGCCTCCGGGCGGAAGTCGAGTTCGGTGTCTTTGGTGACATCGATATCGAACACAACCGCGAGTGGGAGCAGAAGGTGTGTGTGGCCGCGGGGCTTCGGGCTTACCTTCCGCTGTGGGGCAGCAGCCGTCGCCCGCTGCTAGAGGAGTTCATCCAGCTCGGCTACACGGCGGTGGTGGTCGCGGTCAACGGACGGGTTTTGCCGCGCTCGTTTCTGGGTAGAACCCTTGACACGGAGCTGGTCCACGAGCTGCGGGCAGCTGGCGTTGACCCTGCGGGCGAGATGGGGGAATATCACACTGTGGTCACCGGCGGGCCCATCTTTCGCGAGCCGCTCAGGTTGGATCTCCGGGGTCAAGAAGAGCACGACGGTTACTGGTTCCAAGATGTGGCGGTAGTCTATTAGTAGTAGTCCGGCGGAGGCCGTCGGCAACATCAGAGGAGAGTGAGTGAACGGATGGGTGTTGACATCGAAATGGTGCAGGCGACACCTTCAGAGCGGGTGGAACTCCTGGGCCTTATCCGCAGTGAACTGGCTGACCGGGGTGACGCTATCATGAAGGCCATGGGCCTCACGTGGGATCAGTTCGAGGAGCTTTATGAAACCCGCGGCGAAGTGCGCACACTGAAACGGATGGGTGCCGTGGTGGGATTCTGCTGGATCGAGCATCGTGGTTCCGAGCTGCATCTCCACGCCATCTTTGTACTTCCCGAACAGCGGGGGCGCGGTATCGGTTCTGCAACGCTCAGAAGCCTTGAGGCCGAGTTCCAGGACCAAGCCGAGGTCATCGAGCTTGGGGTGGAGAACGACAATGCCGCGGCCCGACGGCTGTACGAGCGCCACGGTTTTGAAGCGGCCAAGGTACTACCCGAGGTTGGCTTTACAGTAATGAGGAAGCGAGTTGCCGGCGAAAGAAGTGGTGGGCGTTAGGGTTGAGCCTGAACCTGGCCACAAAGAATGATGGTTGCCGCGTCTTAGGTATGGTTACCACACTCCGGGTAGGTGCATGCCAACATCCCAGAGTGGAGGTCTGCCCGCCCTCACCCGAATCAGGGCTGAGAACGTTGAAGGAGTTCTAGGTGACTGTTCAAGAACCAGCGTGAGGCGCGTTCGGCGCATGGTTGGCCCGGGGCAAGGAAGAGGTTCCGCCGCATACTCCTGCGGTATGTGGCGGGTTCTCTGACGCAGCTCCGGTCGCTTTTCGACCGTAGAGGACGCGCCCATGGGGGTTTTTGAACAGTTACCTAGCTACCAATGGCGGAGGCACCTTCGCCGCCGGCTACCCCTGAGGGCGGACCCGCCCCATGACAAAGCCGACCACGAGCAGTATTACACCTGCCCAGAACAAGGCAATGGCAAAGATGATGTACCCTATCCCCGAGAAACCAGCGCTGAAGTAGTTCCCCTTTAGGGCCAGGGCCCCGCTGGTCACCAGTGCCAGCACCGCCGGGACGAACCTGGCGAGCCGGTGCGTCGTGAATCCACCGGTTACATAATAGAGAACAGCGAAGATAAAGACCGCAACGACAACGACCAAACCGACAAACAACAGGACCTCCATACCGGTCACCCCACACGTTTCCACACTAGTTATTTGGGAACCACCAACCAGAGTGCCTCACACGGATCCCACTGCCCAACATCTCAATCTCCAGCTGGCCTTCTTCAGCACGAACTAGCCTATCTGCTCCACCTTGCGGCGGTACCGGCTGCTTGTCAGTCGCAGGAACTCCACCAGCTGCTCGTGGC
>JALGTI010000094.1 GCA_029821455.1 Candidatus Zipacnadia bacterium
AGCCACCGATTGACGAAGTGCGCGCAATGGACCTGACCATCCCAGGGCTGATCGCCCACCAGTCCGCGATGCAGCAGGGCAAATGGCTGGATGTCCCTTCATTAGCCTGAAGCATTGCATCCTGTACACGGAGGCGCCCATTTGACACACCGCGACCGCGTCCTGACCGCCCTGCATCACCAGCAGCCCGACCACATCCCCTGGGACTACTGGGCCACCCCGGAGATTACTGAGCGACTGCTGCAGCATCTCGGCCTCGATGATAAGGAGGCCCTGCTGCGCCACTTTGACGTGGACCTGCGCTACGTGACGGGCCCAGCATACGTGGGGCAGGAGTTCCGCCAACACGCGGATGGCAGCGTGGAAGACCTCTGGGGGGTGCACCGGCAGAAAAAGACCATCACAATCGCGGAGTATCAATGGACCTATAAGCATGTAGTGGACTCACCGCTGGCTGGGGCGGAAACGGTGGCGGATGTCGAGGCGTACCCGCGCTGGCCGAGCGCTGACTGGTGGGACTATTCGCAGATGCGGGAACAATGCCTGACCCACGCGGGTTATGCAGTGGTCAACGCCGGCGACCGGCTCGACCGTACCGCCCAACTCAAGCCGATGATGTATATCCGGGGCACGGAACAGACCTTCATTGATCTGAAGGCGAACCCCGACCTCGCCCAGGCCATTATCGAGCACATTCGCGCCTACTTCCTGGAGTACGGCGGCTGCTGATGTCATTGGCATTTTTATGATGGGCGATGACTTCGGCACCCAGTCCGGGCCAATGATGGGTCTCGAGATGTGGCGGAGGTTCTTCAAGCCCGGCTTTGCCGCCTACATTGAACTGGCCCACGAATACGGCCTGCCAGTCATGCACCACACCTGTGGCAGCGTGGTTGACCTGATCCCCGATTTCATCGAGTGTGGTCTGGACATCCTGCAGTCACTTCAGCCCCAGGCGGCCGGGATGGACCTGGCCACGCTACACCGGGAATATGGCCGCGATCTGTGCTTCCACGGCGGGATAGACATCCAGGGAGTCTTGCCCCACGGCACGCCGCAGCAGGTCCGGGAGCACGTGCGTTCCCGCATCGAGGCTGCTGGCGATGAGGGTGGCTATATCCTCTGCACCGCCCACAATATCCAGCCCGATACACCGACTGAGAACGCTATCGCTCTGTTTGAAGCCTACCGCGAGTTCGCGTAGGAACAGCGTTCAGAGACCAAATATCCGCTGGGCGTTCAGGCCGAGGATAAGGCGCTTGGCGTCATCACTGATGTCAGCCATCAGCACATAGCCCAGGCGCGGACGTGCATCGATGAATGGGATATCGGTGCCAAATAGTACCTTCTGCGCACCAATTTCGCTGACCATCCACTTCAGCATCCCGAAGACTACCATTGAACCGGCCATATCCAGGTAGATATTGTCGCGCTGGCGGGCCTCCTCCACTCGCGGCTCTGCGACCTCCCAGCCGTTGTGGGAGTGGGCGGCGATGAGGCTCATACGCGGATAGCGCTTGCTCAGCGCCAGCAGCGCACTCTGGCCCTCTATCGTCCCATCCCAGGCGTGACTGAGCACCGGCAGGCCCAGGTCATTGGCGTACTCGTACAGCGGGAAGTAGCGCGCATCCGTAGACTGTACCTTGTGAGATCCGGTGTGAATCTTGAAGCCATACAGCCTCCCCTGCGCTCGTAGACTTTCGGCTTGCGCCAGCGTCGGCTCCCACGGATAGCGCGGATTGTAGGTGAGATAAGGCAGGATACGGTCTGCATAGGCCTCATTAGCTGCGATCACCTGTTTATTGCCCTCAATATGGTCGGAAGCAATGGCCAGATGGGCGCTGGAAACCACCAGATCAATGCCCAACCGGTCCATCAAGCGCAGCATCGCCTCCGGACTGCCTTCTTCGGGCAGGTAGAACGCGCCCCACGGCCCCAAGTGGCCATGGATGTCAATAACAAGTTCATCCTTCAGGGCTTCGCCAAGCTGGCAGGCCTCCAAGAGACTGGAATTCGTCATCTAATGCTCACCTCCGAGGCCCAGTAGCCGCCGCATTGTGCCACCGGCCACCTTACCCTTTTCTTCGTCGGATAATTCAGCATAGGTCAGAAGCGCGAGCGGACTGGCGGGATCGAGAGTCGGCATATTGCTGCCGAAGACAATTCTTTCGCTCCCAAAGCATCGCGCGGCAGTCTCCAGTTGCCAGAAGCCGACGTAGGTGCTCAGGTCCACGTAGAGATTGTCATGCTGCTCCCAGAGCGCATAGAGATAGCGATCCTGGCGGTAGAAGACATTGAGCAAAATAATGGGCAGGTCGGGAAAGGCTTCCAAGGTCGGTTCAAGGTCACGCCAGTCCGTCTGGGTCAACTCCACTAGCAGTGGCACACCCTTCTCCTGCAAAGCTTCTAGCAGGCTGCCCATATTCCACCGCGTCAGGCGGAACTGCTGCAGCGCCGGGAAGATCCGAACAGCCCCGTGCCTCTCGCGGGCCATTGCTGCCAGTCCCTGCGGGTCCATCTCGCCCGTGGCTGCCGGCAGGCCAGCAAAGCACGGATACAGCCGCGCGTGGCCATCAATCTCCTCCAGCAGCGTGGCATTACCGTCAATCGGGTGCCATTCTTCCGACCAGATATGGCAAGCCAGCGCCTCATTGATGCCTACCCGCTCCATCTCCACCAGCAGTTCGTCCACCGTATAGATAGAGACCGGGCCCGGCGCAGAGCGCGTGCCGATGCGGACGTTACAATCAAAGATGTCCAACTTCAAGGTAGTCGCCTCCTGCTGTAAGCACCGTCAAGGAACCCCGCGTTATACGCGGCGGGCTAATTACTCGGCTGCAGAGCGTTGTCAGTCCAGGCTCGGCAAGCTGGCCGCCGCCACTGCCTGCCCTACGCGACGACTCGATTCGTCTGGCAAGTGAAGGGCTATCTGCTCGTGCAGCTCCGGGAACTCACGTGCCAGCACGTCCTGTGCCCGGTTCAGGATGATGTGCCCGCCCTCGCCGCTCGTCACGCGGCCAAGAATCAAGACATGCCGCAGGTCGTAGAAGTCGGCGTAATGGGCAATCGTGTAGCCAAGCCACACGCCGATGGTCTCGAAGATCGGCGGGACTCGCTCATCGCCCTCCGCCATCAAATCCTGCACAACCTTGAGCTGCTCGGCTGGCATCAGCGACTCATCCAGTGTTATACCTGCCGCCGGCGCGAGCCGAATCACCCCGGTCTGGCAGAAGTACTGCACCCCGCAGCCCCGGTCACCGGACCACTCATCCACAGGCGCGTCCAGATGATAATCAAACGGCGCGAACGCCAACTCATTCAGCCAGCCAGTGATGTTTCCGTCCATCGTCACGTAGCCGCCGGCCTCGCTGGAGCCCATTGCGATCCCCAGCACGCCGTTGTCCTCCAGGTCCATTGAGCCAGCCAGAGCCGTCACCTCGCCATCATTGACCACCCGCAGCGGCACGCCCCACTCCTGTCCCATTTTCACGAACATATCCTTGATATGCGCGTCGAATATCTCCTTGGGGATGCCCCGAAACAGCGAGGCGATGAGCACCCGGTCGTTGATCCAGACCCCGGCCGCGCTGCCCCCGATAGCATCCACTCTCGGCAGATACTCAGCCGCCTTCTTCAGTGCGGCATTGACATGCTCATAGTGATAGTTGGGGTCGCTTTGCTCGCGGGGCTGCCAGGGGAACTCCTCGCTGTAGACAGCCTCGCCCTCCAGTACCGCGCTGACCTTGTAGTCGCTGGCCCCCAGGTCAAATCCTAACCGGCAGCCATCCAGGTGCCGCCCCAGCGGCATCGTCGTCTCCCTGGTATCCGGCACCTGCTCTGCCTCTGTCACTTCGACGGTAAATGGGTTCTCATAGACCCCACCCATAAAGTCGAAGTCAAAGGCACGCTCGCCATCGGCCGAGTAAACCGCCTTAATGTGTTCGCCGATGGCCTGCGGGCCGCCGACCATCACCTTCCACCCACCACGCTGCCACAGCAGAAACTTCACCAGCCGCTCAGCGTACGGGAGGTTCGCAGCGAAGCGGTCGGAGCCATCGCCGAACACTTCCGTCTCGAACGTCGAAATCGAGCCATCTCCGCGCTCCAGCCCAATCCGCAGCGGCACGGCCTCCCCGGATGCACGCACCTCGTCAAGGAACGCGCGATTGGCCAGTACAGCCGGCCGGAAGCTGTCATCAAGCGGTGGAGTAGTCGGCGGTTCAATCAGTTTGAATGCGTCGTTCATTCTCCCTCACCCTCTGATAGTGTGCCCACCTGCTCGCCTCAGGCGATTGACACCGGTGCACCAGCAGTGGTCACCTGACTGTATGGGAAAATGGTATTCGCTGCCAGACGGGGAATTCCCTTCAGATGAAGTGCGACATTGCGTCGTGCGTACGACAGCCATCCCACCTTCGCGGGCTAGGGCCTGCTACGGTGGACAAGCCCTGCCTGTCGCCTCTAGCTTGCCACGTAACGACATGGACAGGCAAGGCTGCCTGTCCTACGGCAGCGGCTACCGGCCGCCCCGCTGCAATCCCTGGGCTATCGCCGCCGTGCTGCTGGTGCCGATACGGCTAGCCCCAGCCTCCAACATCATCACTACATCATCCAGGCTCCTGATGCCGCCGGCTGCCTTCACACCGACTTCCGGCGGGGCCAACTCTCGCATCAGGGCCACGTCTTCAGTTGTCGCTTCACCAGGCCCGAAGCCAGTTGAGGTCTTCACGAAGTCCACGCCGGCCTCTACTGCGGTCATCACCGCCGTGCGCTTTTCCGCCTCGGTCAGATAGCACATCTCCAGAATGGCCTTGACCACGATGCATTCAACACCAACCACCTCAGCAGCTTCCACCGACGTGTCCACCACGCCCTGTATGTCGTCCCTGACCAGTTCCAGGTCGCCGGACTTCAGCGCCCCAATGTTGATGACCATATCCAACTCGCGTGCCCCATCGAGCACCGCGTTGTATGCCTCTCCCGCCTTCACGCGCGGGGTTGTGGCCCCCAGAGGAAACCCGATAGCTGCGCCGGCCGGCACGCCGCTTTCGTGCAGATGCTGGGCCGCAAGCTCCACCCAGCAGGAATTGATACACACCGCCGCCACACCATACCGAGCGCCAAGCTCGCACGCCCTGATCACATCGTCAGCAGTTGCATCCGGTTTCAGGACACTGTGGTCAATAAGACCCAGTATCTCTTCTGGTCTCATTCCGTCTTCGTCCCCTCTGCTAGGTGTCCGACAAACCGCCCGACCGCAGGCACAATCGCTCCTTCGTCTGTTTGCTCGGCGATGACCCTTACCATTGCACTGCCGACAACCGCCCCATCAGCCACCCGGCACACCGCCCGCACCTGTTCGGGTGTGCTGATGCCGAATCCTATCACAACCGGCCTCTCGGTATGCTCGCGGATGTTTTCGACAAGTTCTGGCAGGCCTTTGGGCAAGTCGTCGCGCTCCCCTGTTGTGCCCGGACGAGAGACAGCGTATACGAAGGCCGAGGTGCGCTGCGTTGCCTCGGGGATGCGTTCCGGGCGTGTGGTCGGGGCGACCAGGAACACCGTACCCAGGTCCCGCGCCTCACAATGCGCTACCCATTCGTCGCTTTCCTCCGGCGGCAGGTCCGAAACCAGCACCGCATCCACGCCGGCCTGGACAGCCCACTCAGCAAACGCCTCCTGCCCGAACTGCAGGATAGGATTATAGCAGGTCATTATCACCAGCGGCACGTCACAGCGCTCACGGATACGCGCCGCTGTATCCAGCACACCTGCCACCTTAGTTCCCACCTTCAGAGCACGCTGGCCAGCCGCCTGGATCACTGGCCCATCGGCAATCGGATCAGAATACGGGATGCCCAGCTCCACGATGTCAGCGCCGGCCTCCGCTGCGGCCACCACAATATCCTCAGTCGCCTCTAAATTGGGGTCCCCGGCACAGACGTAGATGACCAACACGCCCCGTCCCTCTGCCCTGGCTGTCTCGAAGACGGCTGTGATGCGCCTCACTTCGCTACCCCCTGCGTCTCCAGGATCGCTTCCACCTCATTCACATCCTTATCACCTCGGCCTGACAGGTTTATCACCACAATGTCATCAGGCCCCAACTCGTCCTTCATCTTCAGCACCTGCGCGATTGCGTGCGCGCTCTCGAGCGCCGGGATGATGCCCTCCAGACGCGCCAACTCGCAGAACGCATCAATCGCCTCCTGGTCGGTGATCGGCTCATAGCGGGCGCGGCCAGTGTCCTTCAGCCAGCAGTGCTCCGGCCCCACACCCGGATAATCCAGGCCCGCCGCGACCGAGTGCGCCTCTCGCACCTGCCCGTCTTCATCCTGCAGCAGATACTCGCCCGCCCCGTGCAAGATGCCGAAGCTGCCGGCCACCAAGGGAGCCGCGTGCTTGCCTGTCTCGATACCGTAACCGGCTGCCTCCGCGCCTATGAGTTCTACCTCCGTATCCTCGATAAACGGATAGAAGATGCCAATTGCGTTGGAGCCGCCGCCCACGCAGGCCACAATCCGCGTCGGCAAGCGCCCCTCCTTCTCCAGGCACTGCTCACGCGTCTCGATGCCGATGACCGTCTGAAAGTCCCGCACGATTGTCGGATACGGATGCGGGCCGCAGACACTGCCAAAGCAGTAGAATGTATCCTCCACATTTGTCATCCAGTCACGAATCGCCTCATTGATGGCATCTTTCAGCGTCCGCGATCCGGAGGTGACCGGCACCACCTGAGTGCCCAGAAGCTGCATCCGGAAGCAGTTAAGCTGCTGCCGCCGGATGTCCTCCTCGCCCATATAGACGATCCCATCCATATCAAACAGGGCCGCTACAGTCGCCGTCGCCACCCCATGTTGGCCAGCTCCGGTCTCGGCGATGAAGCGCCGTTTGCCCATCCGCCTGGCCAGCAGGCCCTGCCCCAGGCAGTTGTTGATTTTGTGCGCGCCGGTATGGTTGAGGTCCTCGCGCTTGAGATAGACCTTGCAGCCGACCTCCCGGCTGAGCGCCTCGGCCAGATACAGCCCCGAAGGCCGCCCCGCATATTCACGTAGATAGTAGTCGAGCTCTTTCTGAAAATCGGGATCCCCCCGCGCCGCCTCGTACGCCTCTTCCAGTTCGTTCAGTACGGCCATCAGCACTTCAGGCACATACTGCCCACCATACGGCCCAAAGCGCCCCTTTGTAGCTATCGCCATAATACAACTCCCTTTCAGTGACCCACATGGGCCAGGCGTCCCGCCTGCCATTGTAGGACAGGCATCCTTGCCTGTCCATTGATCTACGGATAGTTCGCATCTGGCCCCTCAACTTCCGCAGGCCAGACGCCTACGCCACGCTCTAATGTTCCCCGCTCCCTGACGGGAGGGAGAATGCGTGCAGGACTCCCCCTCTCCTGGAAGGAGAGGGGACAGGGGTGAGGCCTCACCCCTCCGTTCTCGCCCCCACATTCGCCTCCACCCTCGTCAGTGGCAGTAATGCCCTCCCGGGCTCCTCAGCTTTCATCAGCGCCGTGCCCACCAACACCGCGTCAACTCCCACCTCCGCCACCCTCGCAACATCATCAGCCGACTTGATGCCGCTTTCAGACACCACAATGAACTCCTGCGGCACCTGGGGGGCCAGCCGCAGCGTCGTCTCCAGCGAGACCTCCATCGTGTTGAGGTCACGGTTGTTGATGCCAATGACCTTCGCGCCAGCGTCCATCGCCAGGTCGAGGTCAAAGCCATCATGCACCTCCACCAGCGCCCCCATCCTCAACTCCTCTACTATCCGCAGGAAGTCGCGCAACTGGTAGCGGTCCAGAATAGCGGCTATTAGTAAGACTGCGTCACCCCTGTACAGCCGCGTCTCATAAATCTGATATGGATCAATGGTGAAGTCCTTGCGCAGCACCGGCAGCGGCATCATTGAACGCGCCCGGCGGAGGTGCGCTAGCTCGCCGCCGAAGTACTCCAGATCGGTCAGCACGCTAATGGCCGCCGCGCCGTTGCCGGCATAGTCCTGGGCCAGGATGCGCGGATCAAACAGTGACTCGACTATCTGCCCCTCCGAGGGGCTGGCCCGCTTGATTTCGGCAATCACCCGTACCCGCTCGCCCCGCAGGGCCGCCCTGAAATTGCGCGGTTTATCTTCCAGCACCGCGACCTGTTCTTCAAGCTGCGCAAGTGGGCACTGCCGCTTGGCCCTGGCAATCTCTTGACGCTTATGCCCAACAATCTCATCCAGTATCGTTGGCATACTGCATCCTCAGTCGGCTTTGTTGGACAACGCTACCAGTTGCTCCAGCTTTTCTTTAGCCACACCACTATCAATCGTATCTTGCGCCAGCTTCAGGCCCTCGGGGACATTCTCCACCAGGCCTCCCACATAGATAGCTGCTGCGGTGTTGAGCGCCACGATGTCCCGCCTGGGCCCGGGCTCACCCTCCAGTACCGACACAAGCGCCTGTGCTGACTCGGCCACATCGCCGCCGGCGATATCCTCAGGCTCGGCTTGTTTGAGTCCGAAATCCTCCGGCGCCCACATTTTGGTGCCGACAGTGCCATCCTTCAACTCACTGACTTGCGTTTCCCCCAGCGTGCTTATCTCATCCATCCCGCACATACCGTGCACCACCAATGCGTGCTCAGTTCCCAGTCCGGCCAGCGCCTCAGCTAGCGGCTCGGTTAGCGCCGCATCGAATACCCCTAGCACCTGCCGCGTGGCACCGGCGGGATTCGTCAGTGGCCCCAGTACATTGAAAACGGTGCGCAGCTTCAGCTCCCGGCGTGGCCCGATGGCATATTTCATCGCCGGATGCAGCGCGGGCGCAAACAGGAAGCCAATCCCAATCTCGTCAATGCAGCATTCCACAATCTCAGGGCTAGCCTCGATGTTGACACCTAGCTCCTTGAGCACATCAGCACTCCCGCACTGGCTGGATACCGAGCGGTTGCCATGCTTGGCAATCGGCACCCCTGCGCCGGCTGCCACCAGAGCCGCTGCTGTCGAGATGTTGAACGTGTCCAGCTTGTCGCCGCCGGTTCCGCAGGTGTCAACCAGGTTCGCGCGGGAACATTCAATCCTGATGCAGTTTCCCCGCATCGCCCGTGCGAAGCCGGTGATCTCGTCTGGGGTTTCTACTTTCATCCGCAGCGCCACCAGAAACGCCCCGATCTGCGCCTCAGTGGCATTCCCCGACATTATCACCTCCAGGGCCTCTTGGGCCTCCTGGGCGCTCAGATCATTGCCCTCCACCAGCCTGTCAAGCGTCTGCTCTATTGCCATTGCACATCCTCCGGACTTCTCAGGCCAAGTCGTTAGGATGGACCGGGCCAATTCTCCGCAACCTTCGCTACCAGCCGCACCAGCACCATGGCCCCCAGCAGTGTCACACCGCCGGCCGCCGCCATCCACTGCCAGCGCGTGCCGCCCTCATATTCAGTGATCATCTTGTACACGGCCAGGCTCGTCAGCAAGGCGCTGAAGAAAACGGCCAGCAGCGGCCAGACGATACTCGGCCGTTTTGGCGGCGGCTCGTCTTCCTGTTCATCATAATCAAGATACCGCTCAGCCGCCGCCAGCGAAGGCCGCGTCACCGTCACAGGTATCGCTATCTCAACAACCCACAGCCCCAGGAGCAGAATGAGGGCCACTATCCACCACGGATCATCGAATTCGAACATAGTATCACCGCTCTCGCAAAGCTCCCGTAGCGCAAGCTTCCAGCTTGCGAATCTCAGCCGGTCCCGAGCTTGTCGAGGGGCCTCACCCCCAACCCCTCTCCTTGGAGGAGGGGTGCCAGACAACTCTGTGCGATTACGTGCACTTCCTTATCCTCCCCCTCTCCCGGCGGGAGAGGAGGCCGGGGGGTGAGGCTCACAACCGCAGGAAATTCTCCAGCAACTTCTTCCCCGGCTCCGTCAGTATTGATTCAGGATGAAACTGGACACCCTCGACGACATACTCCCGGTGCCGCAGGCCCATTATCTCGCCCTGGTCGCTCTCGGCGCTTATCTCCAGGCAGTCGGGCAGGCTCTCCCGTTCCACCAGCAGCGAATGATACCGGACCGCCTCGAACGGATTGGGCAGGCCCGCAAAGACCGTTTTCCCGTCGTGACTAATGGGCGAGGTCTTGCCATGCATCAATCTCCCCGCCCGGACCACTTTCCCCCCAAACACCTGCCCGATCGCCTGATGGCCCAGGCAGACGCCGAGGATGGGGACTTCCCCGGCCGCTCGCTCCACAAGCTCACAGGAGATGCCTGCCTCATTGGGCGTACACGGCCCCGGCGAGATGACGATGCGCTCAGGTTCCCTATCCAGCACCTCATCCAC
>JALGTI010000501.1 GCA_029821455.1 Candidatus Zipacnadia bacterium
CGCATGGTCGGCTTCAAGGATGACCGTCCACAGATCATCGGCGAGACCGATACGACCACCGGAGAAGCCTTCTGGGGGATGCATGGGCGTACTCGTGACGAGATCGGGCGCGCCTTCGAAGTCTACGACGAAATCGGCCGGGACTGGGCCAACTGTGCAGTTGAATACTGGGCGCGCGGCGGTGATGGCTTCCAGCCACTCACTCTGACGCGCTACGCTTTCCACGGGGGAAACACTGCAACTGAGTTTGCCGCCGGGCCGTGGGGCTTCAAAGTGGACTGGGACTACAAGACCACTGAGAATGTCGAGGAGATTCTCCCCAGGGTGGAATGGCCTGCGCTGTCGGGAGAAGGCCTCAAGATCTACAAACTGGAGGCGACAGCCACCCATGGCAACATCAACTGGTGGGACCCGGAGCGGCCGGCCTTCACGCTCAATGTTGTGGCTGACCACATGAGAGCCGCGTACGCCCAGATCGCTGGCGGCGACCTGCCGCCTTTGCCTGAGCGGCGCAGACCTGAGGTGATCGTGACAGTCACCGCCAACGGCATCCCCGTACCCGACCGATATGTGAAGATAGAACCAGTGGGCGGCCAGGCAGTAGCCTCGCAGACCGTCCGCACTGACCTGCAAGGCCGGGCCTGGTTCGTGCTGGATGAACCGGGCCGCTACCAGACAAGATTCGCCGAAGAGACTGATCGCTTTGTGCCCTCCAAGACCATCCAAGTTGACTGGGCTAAGCGAGACACCCAGCCCGGCTACCACTTCATCCAGTACTTTGACCTACCCCTCCCGGAGCTGCTGGAGATCCCTGAGGAATTAACGCAGCCCCTCAACCGTGCAGACACCGACCGCGAAGAGTGGCTGGAACTGGCCAAGGCGGCCCGGGGCCAGGAGGATGCCGAGGCTGCGCAAAAACGCGCAGAGCGGCAGCAGCAGGCCCAGGAGCAACAGGAGGAGGCTCCCGAGAAGACCGTCTACGATTTGCACAAGGCTCCCGCCAGTGTCGTGATAGATACCAGGGGCGACGAGTGGGCTAGTTATCCAGCAATGGTACTGAACCGACCGGAGCAACTGATTTCTGATTGGATGTACACCAGTGACTGGGCCGGCCCGGACGATTGCAGCGGCATCGTCAAGGCTGCGTGGGATGAGCATTGCATCTACGTCTACGCCGAGGTGCAGGATAACAAGCCCCGCGTGATGCTGCCGGAGGCGGCCGCCCATCTCGGCGACAGTGTTGAGCTCTACATTGGTTTTGCCGGCTACCGGGATGCTCGTGAGTATGATACGGCCAACGACTTCTGGTTCACGCTCAATGCCGGCGCCGAGGACATCGAACCATTCGTGTTCTGGAACTACAACCCCGCTGACCGCCAGCTGGGGTACGATATCGCCGTCGCTGAACCTGAGTTGGGCTTCGATGTAGCCATCAACGACGCCGATGTTGCGGCGCCGGCTCTGGGTATAACGCTGCGGGATGTGAAGCTAGACTGGGCGCAGGACTTCCATAACTGGGCCAGCATCCGCCCCTACGTCTGGCGCACAGCCACGGTGCTGCCCGCGCCCTAGGCGAATGCGAATTCATCCAAAGCCAACCCCTTTGCAGAAGAGGTGTGTACCGTATGAACTGTGTGCTAATCATCGTAGATTCCTGGCGCAAGGATCACTGTGGTTGCTACGGAAATGAGTGGATACACACGCCCAACCTCGATGCCCTAGCTGCCGAGTCGGTGCTTCTCACCCGGGCCTATCCCGAATCCCTGCCGACGCTGCCCGTGCGGCGGGCCTTGCAGACTGGCAAGCGCGTCTATCCCTTCTGGAAGCATTCACGCCAAAAGGGTGATTTTGATGGCGCAGCAGGCTGGGGGCCAGTGGACGAAGACCTTGACACGATGGCGGAGCTGCTCCAGGCTCAGGGCTACCACACTGCCTTCTTCACAGATACGTACCACCAGTTCAAGCCCTCCAAGAACTTCCACCGGGGGTTTGACGAATGGCAGTGGATCCGTGGGCAGGAGACGGATCCTTATCGCTCCGGGCCGCTGGTTCCCGATGAGCAGATTGACCGCCACCTCCCGCCACAACAGGCTCACACAGATCGCCGCCGCTTCCTCCAACAGTATTTGACCAATGTCGCGGGCCGTGACAGTGAGGGGGACTATTTCCCGGCGCAGGTGTTTCGTGGTGGCGCTGACTGGTTGTGGCGCAACCAGGACGCTGAGCGCTTTTTCCTGGTGCTGGACTCCTTCGATCCGCACGAGCCGTGGGACCCTCCGGTCTACTACCGCAGGATGTACGACCCGGACGATGATGTTGTGGACGTGATCTGGAGCACCTACGGGCCCGCAGAAGACTTCACGCCCCGCGAACTCAAGCGCCTGCAAGCCAACTATGCGGGGGAATGCACGCTGGTGGATCGCTGGCTGGGGCACTTCCTGGAGGCCTTGCGCAATTCCGGCCGCCTGGATGACACTATCGTGGCATTAATCTCCGACCACGGGCACAACCTGGGCGATGCGAATCTCACCGGCAAGCAGGGGCACCCTCTGACTCGGGCAGTCGCCGACCTGATAATGATGATCCGGCATCCGGCCGGCGAAGCTGCCGGCGCTGAGTGTGACGCCCTCTGTTACAACTTCGACCTGACGACGACTTTGATGAGTATGCTTGGCGAGGAGATGCCCGACCAGATGGAGGGCATTGACCTGTGGCCGGTCGTGCGAGGGCAAAAGCCGGGGCGGGACCACGTCACCGTTGCGTGGGGTCCGGATGCCACACTGATTGATGATAAGTGGTGGTGCAATGCCACGTTGGCTGGCGACCAGGCGCTGCTTTATGATCTAAATAACGATCCCGGACTGACGACCAATCTGGCAGATCAGCATCCCGAGATGGCGGAGCGGGCGGCGGAGGTTTTTCTGCAGGACGCGGGCGGCGAGTTCCCCGAGGCGCTGCAACGTGCCGCCCGGATGCCAGGTTGTACGCCCATCTTAGAGGAAGAGTAAACATATAACGAGGCCAGCAAGCAACAGGTTGCTAATTCAACTGGCCTCCATTGCCCTGATTAGCTCAACGAGGCCGGC
>JALGTI010000502.1 GCA_029821455.1 Candidatus Zipacnadia bacterium
CTATGGCCTACATGCGCCCAGCATATTCGTCGCGCTTGCCACATACCCTGCCGCCTTGGGCTGCGTGTATGGGCCGATGCACTCATACACGCCCTCCGCCTCCCACTGCGCCAGGCAGTCGCGTATCAGGCGGGCCGCTGCCCCCTCATTCAACAGATTGATGGTCTGCGCGCACCAGCCGGTAGGCACTGCCCAGAATGCGCCATTTTGATACGTCTCCGGCCCGATGTTCAGCAGCAGTCGCTGCCAGGTTTCGCGGCCTGGCAGGTGCCGCACGTGGCCTTTGTGGAAGCATTGGTCCCAGGCGGCCAGGAAGAAATCAGCCACGCGGTTGGCCTGCCCCTTTGAGGCGGCGCGGTTCACGCAGGCGTAGGCGCTGCCCCACAGGTCAATCTGGTTGCAGTCCTCCGACGCGGCCCGAAACATCCCGAACCCGTCGTCATAGAACTGCCCTAGCGGCTTGCCGGCGCCCTCGGCCGCCTCGTACCACTCCAGCGCCTCATCGTGATACTCGCACTGCCGCAGCATCTCGGCCAACACCTGGCACGCCTCCCAGTACAGCAGCGACGAGAACAGCACCTTGCCCGTCTTGGCGACGGTGTCTGTGAAGCCATACGCAGAGTGCGGCCGGTTGGCGTCTACGAACACCAGACCGTCATCGCTGAGCGGCACACTCTCCATCCCCCGATACAGTGCATCGCGCCGCTCCAGGAACGCCTTGAAGTCACCCGTCAGCTTGCAGTAGGCGAACACTGCTTTAACCATAAACTGCGCGTTGTCAGTAGGCGGCTCGCCCCCCAGCGGCTGTTTCACGGGCCCTGCGTGATAGATAGGGGTGCCATCACTGCACACCCGGTCGGGGATGACGCCATCATCCCGCTGGCCACCTAGCAGGTAATCAATCCCACCAAGTATCTCCCCGGCGTCCATCAACTGTCCGGCGTATTCGACCATATAGGCGAAGTCGCGCGTCCACATGGCCTGATATGCGCCGCCTGTATCTGGATAGAAGATCGTGGCGCCATTGTCGGCCTCGTGCCGGCACGCCGCCAGTAAGTCGCGTGCAAGTGCCTCGATGCGCTCGTAGGCTTCGGCGCCAATTCGTAACTTGGGTAGAGGCTTTTTCACTGTATCGTTCTGTCCCTACACAACGCGATTGAACGGCTCTCTGTCCCTACACAACGCGATTGAACGGCTCTTTACCATTGAAGATGCGGACGATATTCTCACAGGTCTGGCGACGCGCCCCCTCGACTGCCTCCTCGGTGTAAAATGCCGAATGGGGAGTTATGATGACATTGTGCATATCCCGCAGCGGGTGATCGGTAGGCAACGGCTCCTCTTCGTGCACATCGAGACCCGCCCCGGCCAGTTTGCCAGCCGCTAACGCCTCGGCCAGGGCCATATTGTCAACCACCGCTCCCCGGCAGGTGTTGATTAGGCGGCTGCATCAATCATCTGCTCCGTCTCTTCGGTAAGCGGAACGTGCAGCGTCAGTATATCCGACTGCCTGAACGCCTCCTGGTGGTCAACCCTGTACACCGCCAGGTCCGTGAAGCGCTGCTGGGGGATGTACGGGTCGCAGGCGATGATCTTCTTGAAGAATGGCTTCCCTCGCCGGGCGACGGCGCTGCCGATGCGGCCCAGGCCGATGATGCCAAGGGTCTGCTCCCCCAGACGCCACAGCGGCCTCAGCAGGAATGGGTTCCACCGCCCGGCTCGCACGTCGTCGGTGGCCGTGACTATCCCTCGCGCCAGAGCGAGGATGAGGGCCATTGCGTGATCAGCCACTTCGGGGACGCAATAGCCCGGTATATTGACCACGGGAATGCCGCACTCGCGGGCCGCGTCCAGGTCAATATTATCCACCCCAATGCCGTTGCGCGAGATCACCTTACACCTGGTCAGCTTCTCGATGACTGCGCGACTTATTGGTGCCCACTGCGTTAGGATAGCGTCCGGGTCCCCGACCTGCTCCAGCACGTCCTCCTCAGTCTTGCAGTTCGCCCACACGATTTCAGCATCAATCTCGTCGAGTATCTCTTGCTCAATATCGAGTTCCTCGGTGATGGTGTAGTCGCTGAAGAACACCACTGGCCTGGCCATATTCGTCAGTCACTTCTTTCGTACGATAGCATCGCGACACGCGGCGAAGGTTCGCCGCGCTGGCTGCTTCACCTGCCGCAAGCACACGCGCATAGCAGAGCTCTCGTACTTGCTTGGCGCCTCGCCGATGGCACAGCTGTGGGGCTCCCCTCTCCTGCAAGGAGAGGGGGCGGGGGTGAGGCGAACAGGGCGGCCGCGTACTTTGCATCCTGGCCCGACAGTCGCACGGCCGCGCGGTGCAGCCTTCCAACTTACCGCTGTCTCTGTTCCCCCTCCCTTCAGCGAGGGGGCTAGGGAGTAGGTTCGCATTCCACAGGCATCCTTG
This sequence comes from Candidatus Zipacnadia bacterium, assembly GCA_029821455.1. Lineage (GTDB taxonomy): Bacteria > Armatimonadota > Zipacnadia > Zipacnadales > Zipacnadaceae > JALGVG01. The sequence goes on from JALGTI010000502.1 coordinate 2,432, forward strand.
CCTGTCGCACTGACCACCCTTCTTTACACACCCTTCCGAATCGGGATATAATCGCCCCACAGCCTGATTTTACAATGGAGGGCACATTTTGGCCCAGCAGCACTTTGCAGACCACCTGATGGCGGCAATTCAGGCCAAGCACAGCCGCGTCTGCGTAGGGTTAGACCCCGTCGAGGACCGGCTGCCGCAGGGTGTCAGCATTGAACGCTTCTGCAAGGGCATTATTGAGGCTGTCGCATCCAACGCGACCTGCGTTAAACCCAACGCCGCGTTCTTTGAGGTGCTCACTCAGGGCCGGCTGAACCTTGCCTGGCGGCTGGCCGAGCATGCTCAGGCGCAAGGCCTGCTGGTCATCCTTGATGCCAAGCGCGGTGACATCGGCTGCACCGCTACAGCCTATGCCAAAGCCTACCTGCGCGAGGCCACGCCATTTGACGCCCTGACTGTGAACCCATACCTTGGCTCCGATGGCGTCAAGCCCTTCATCGAGCAGGCCACGGCCAATAGTAAAGGCCTCTTCGTCCTGGTCAAGACCTCCAACCCATCATCCGGCGAGCTCCAGGACCTGGAACT
>JALGTI010000095.1 GCA_029821455.1 Candidatus Zipacnadia bacterium
AACTTGGCCGCCGTCTCGCCCAAAATCAGCGACTTCTGTTCCTCGCTCAGAAAATCACATTCTTCGGTGACGAACTCTAACTGCTGCTTATAGCTTACGTCAATTGTCAGGCGCGGGTAATCCGTGCCCCACATAATCTTCTCCACACCGGCCACCTCGATCGCTTTCTGTAGCAACTCCTGGGCGCTGCACCATGGATAGGGTCCTTGATTGTAGGTAAGCCCGCCGCTGTCTATGTAGATATTAGGGAACTCTGCCGCAAGCTGCCAGCGCTCGACCGTGTTGGCCCCGAAGTGCGACATCACGATCTTCAGTTCCGGAATCGCCTCGGCGAGCTTACGCACATCGGCCACATCGCCGTCTTTCAGGACAATTGGCAAGCCACGGTCGGCGCACTCCCGCCACATCGGCATCAACCCCGACACCGCAATCTCCGGGAACCGCCCTGGCGTTATGACCAGAAACCCCTGCAGTTTCTTTTCGTCAATCGCCTTGCGGAACTGACCCATCGGGTCATCAAAGTAGGTCTCGTCAAACAACGCAGTACACGAGAACCGCTCGGGGCACTCCCGGCGCACCTGCGCCAGATAGTCATCCTGCTTGCCGTCCATAAACTCCTGTAGCACGACGGCGCGGTCAATCCCGAGCCAGTCGAAGTGCGCGACAGCCAGCTCCCATGTGGAAAGGCTTTTTTCGAACGATGGCGGCGTGGCATAGTAGGTGCGGCCCTCGGAGTGTGCCAGTCCCCACCCCAGCGCCTCCCGCTCAATTCCAAGGCCCTGGCCGTGCAGGCAGTTCCACAGGTGAATGTGGGCGTCAATAATCATATCTTGCTCCGTCCTTTACTCCCCCTCTCGTGCAAGGAGAAGGGGTCGCGTGGCCGCTAGGGCACAGCCCCGGGTTCTTACTCCCCCTCTCCTGCAAGGAGAAAGGGTCACGTGGGCGCTAGGGCTCAGCGCTGGCTTCTTACTCCCCCTCTCCTGCAAGGAGAGGGGGCTGGGGGGTGAGGCCCACCCATCACAACTGCAGATGCGCCTTATGAACTCTTAGCGCCCGCTCCAGATGCTCCTCCACATTGGCTGTCACGTCTTCGAATGCCACCGGCGGCGGCTCGTCTTCCTCCCTGAGCGGCTTGCCCTGCAGGGCGAGGATGGTGTTCTGAACCCCGAGGGCGAGGGCTCCGAGGTCGTATCCCCCCTCCAGCACCACACACATTCGCCCTTGGCAGACATCCCGCGCGGCGTCCACAGCCAAGCTTACTGCCTTGTGGTATCCATCCGTGGTGAACTCAAACGAAGCTAGTGGCTCGCGCCAGTGGCCATCGTAGCCGGCCGAGATGAGCACAAACTGCGGCCCGTAGGTATACAACGCTGGCACAATGAGTTCCCTATGTACCCGGATCAGGTGCTCATCTCGCGCACCGGGGGGCAAAGGAATGTTGATAGTGAAGCCCGGCCCGTCGGCGGCGCCTATCTCATCCAGCGTTCCTGTGCCCGGATAGAGCGGCGACTGATGAACTGAGATATACAGCACATCGCGCCGCAGGTAGAACAGGTCGTGGGTGCCATTGCCGTGGTGCACATCCCAGTCAATGATGGCCACTCGCTCCAGGCCACCACTCAGCAGGTGCTCAGCGCTCAGGGCAACATTGTTGAAGAAGCAAAAGCCCATCCCCCGATTGGCCAGGGCGTGATGCCCCGGTGGCCGCACCAGACAGATGGCATTATCTACCTCCCCGGCGACGACTGCTTCTGCTGCCCGCAGGCATCCACCTACTGCCATCACGGCCGCCTCGAACGTATGCTTTGTGGCGTAGGTATCCGGGTCGAGGCTGCCGCCGCCCTGGCGACACAGCTTTGCCAGGTACTCGACATAATCTGCTTCGTGCAGGCAGGTTATCTGCTCTTGCTCCGCAGGCCCGAACTCCAGGTGCTCGAGGTCATCCCACAAGCTGGTAGCTTGCAGGCGGTCAGTAATCGCCTCCAGGCGCCGGTAATTCTCCGGGTGCGAGGGGTCGCCATGCTCCAGGAAGATTGGATCGTAGATACAGCCGGTCATCGTCCAGGCCTACCCGCCTGCCTTGTCCAGGGCTTCCTTGAGGCTGTCGAGGCCGGTCCGGCACTGCTCGACCGGGTCCAGCGAGAAGTCGAACACCTCAATGGAGCAGAACCGGTCATACCCTATGTCCAGCAACGCGCGCATCAGGGGCACAAAGTCTATCCCGCCGTAGCCGGGTGCACGCTCGTTATCGTCATTGCAGTGATAGTGGCCTAGCAGCTCCCCGGTCTTGCGGATCTCTTCAGCCAGGTCAGCCTCCACCTGGTTGCCGCTGTAGGTGTCAATGATTACACCGACGTTGGGCAGGTTGATCTCCCTGGCCATCTGGCGGGCCTCCTCAGCGTGGACGATGAAGTTATTGTCGGTCACAGGCGCCAGCGGCTCAATGCAGATCATATAGTCCTCTGCACCCTCCACCTGGGCTGCCCCTGCCAACCCTTCTTTGAACCATTCCCACGCCTCTTCGTAAGCGACGCCCTCTTGTACGTTGCGCTGCTTTGGCGAGCCGACCACCTCCATGCTGCCACCGATCTCTACCCCAAAGCGCACCAGGTCCTTCATATACTCAGCCGTCCGCGCCCTGATTTCGGGGTTTGGATCAGTTGCGTGGTAGCCGGTTGTCCCCGCTAGCAGCCAGTGGAGCCCGGCCACCTCCAGCCCATACTGCTTCGACAGGTCACGGATCTGCTGCCGCTGCTCCTCGCTGATTTTGCGTACCGAGTCCGAAATAGTGAACGGCGCTATCTCGATTCCATCAAACCCCACCTCGGCAGCCGTTTCAAACTGCTGCTCCAACTCCCAGTCCTGAAAGATCTCATTGCAGATAGCAAATTTCACCGTTATCCCTCCAATAGCAAGCTACAGACTGTGTGCTTGATAAGCATAACCTCAGCCGTTAGCTTCGCGCCCTGGGCGAAATAACCTTCCGACAAGGTCCTTCTGAATCTGTGCCGAACTTACCAACCTTCTACCTCTGTCTTCGAGAGTTAGATTTGTGGCCTCTTGTAGGGGCGTGATTCAGGTTGTGTTGAGAAACCAAACCACTCAGTAGGGCAAGCTTCCAGCTTGCCCCCCACACGCCTGACCACGCACACAGGCTAGAAGCCTGTGCTACTCAGAGGAAGAATGAGCATTATTGAACACAACCTTCATCACGCCCAGATGATGCCGCTCGTACGATAGGCCTTCGCCCCCGTGCCTACTCCGCCGTAGTAGCAACGGCTACGAAGGCCGGAAGCGGGCTAGGGACTCCGCTGAAGCTATGTCCCTCTCGCGACAGCGGATGGCCCGCGAAGGCAGGCATCCTTGCCTGTCGGCAGTGGCACTGCACGTGAACAGCTATGACCCGATTGCCTCTGGAGTTGCCTGAGAAGCGACGCCGACCCCGGCGCGCTCAAACGGGCCCATCCAAAGCCCCAACACGCTCCCCACAGCGCGACCGGCCGCTCTTCCGGGCGCCGCAGGCCGTGACCTGCGGCTACTGTGGAACTGTAGGTACTGTGTTCGAAGAAGTAGGGAAGTGCCGGCGCTGTGGGGCAATTCTCGTCAGGGATGAGTGACTGCCTGGATCTGCTCCCAGCGGCCAGTGTTCCATCAGGCCTCGGCGGCAGGCTTCTGACCCGCCTCCATTCGCAACCCAATCTGCTCCATCGTCTTCATCGGCCCGTACGCCAGCAGCCGGTCGCCCACGTAGATTATGTCACGCGACCCGGGTGAGGGGATGTATTCATCTCCCCGCTCGATGGCGATAACCAGGATCCCCAGGTCACGCGGCCTGGACTCCTGCAACTGCTTGCCGGCCAGTTCGCAGTTCTCATGCACCTCGATGCGCGCGATGCCCCAACCCTCGGCCTGAGTCAGTATCTCTTCCACCTCCATCGGCTCCAGGGCTGTGACCCGCTGGAGTTGGGAAGTGATGGCGCGGTCAATAAACTGTGACAGACGCGGGAACACAAAGATCCGGTAGATGAGAAACAGAACCAGAAAAACCAAGATGAGCTGCAGCAGGATCATCCAATCAAAGGTCTCCACCCGAAATGTCTGCAGCAGACCAGTGATCACCGAGGCGATCCCCGCGTAGCCGATCATTATGAGAATCCCAATGATTCTCCGCCGCTGCGGGTGCCTGACGACGTCCTCGGCAGCCTGGGTAGTAAAGCCGGTTCCAGTGAACGCCGACAGCGCTTGAAACCGCGCCATCTCCGGCGACATCCCCGTCAGTGCCAACGCCAGGGAGCCAATCCGCACAACGGTCACGCCAAGGATGACAGTTATTGCCAGAATCGCTATGCCCATCTAATCACCCCATCGCCTGACGTGCGTGATCTAGTACCATCCATATTCATCGCGGGCCTCGTACATCGCCATAATATTCTCTGGCGGCACATCCGCCTGGATATTGTGCACACTGTCGAGCACATAGCCGCCACCGGGGGCCAGGTCCTCGATGCGCCGCCGCGTTTCATCCTTCACCTGCTGCGGTGTGCCATGCGGAAGCACATCCTGCGTGTCCACGGCGCCCCAGAAGCTCAGCGCATCGCCGAATTCCCGCTTCAGCCGCGCTGTATCGCCCATCTGGCCAGCACTGACCTGCACGGGGTTAAGGATATCCACTCCACTTTCAATCAGTCCGCCCAGCAGCGGATAGACGCAGCCACAGGTATGGAAGAACATCTTGAGGTGCGGAGCCAGGCGCTTGACCGCATCAAAGTTATCTTTGTAGCGCGGCTTGAAGAGCCGCTCAAACATCTCGGGCCGGATGGCGGTGTTCTCCTGATGTCCCAGGTCATCCCCATAGTAGAAGATCTGGCAGTACTCACCCACCACGGGGATAACTGCCTCGATGTACTCACGCTTCAACTCCGTGATCTTGTGTACCAGCCATTCGCTCAGCTTTGGTTCGGCCAGCAGGTTCATGTACCCCTGGGCAAAGCCCTGCAGCCACAGGAACATCTCCAGAATGCCCGAGCCAAAGCCGCCGATAATGACAGCCTTATCGCTCTCCTCGTACAGGTACTTCGCCGTCTTTCCCATCTCTTCGAGGTCAACCCCGGCCAGCGGGTCGGGCCAGTCGTAAGCCTTCATTTCGTCAAGTGTCATACCCTCCAGCGGATGGCTGAACATATCGTGATATAACCCACCATCCTTCGGCATCCGCCAGCCAATCCCCCACACATCGCGAAACATCGTGTAGTGGTCATCCTCCCACTTGTCTTCGGGCTCCCGCGCCACGCCGTGCAGGAGGAAGCTAGTGGTATCAACCCCCAGGCGGTCGAGGATATCTTGATGGGGAGTTGCCAACTGCTGAATAGGGTCGAGGATCGGTAGCAATTCGCGGTTGCCCTCCCCCAGGTAATCCAGCAGGTTCCGATATGCGATCTGGTGGATACCCGTGACATAGGTGGTACCTAGGTCGGTCGGGATTCGCTCGGGCTCCTGGTGATTCAATGCCATTACCATTCGTTCTCGTGACGTCATATCTTAACCTCCTATAAGTACCACATACCATCTTGGTAGCAACGCCTGCAGCCTCCCCCTGATGCCAGAGGTCAGGCTCAGACGCTAGCGGATCAGAGCAGTCAGGCCAACTACTGCTCAGGCTGGGGTGGGACGCGTTTCTCTGCTAGCTTCAGGGCATTCGGGAAGTCCTTCACCACGTGCGCGAGTAACTTGTCAGGATCGTTCTCCATTACGTACACTTTGAGCCGCCAGACGAACCCGCCACCCGCGCTTGTGGGTAGCCACTTGGGATTATTGTGCTCACAGTCATGCCAGGCCTGGCCCATACTGTCAGCCGAGTCATTGGCAAGGGCGGCAAGGGAGTTCCCATCACGCGATATGCATCCGATCACGGGCACCACGTAGCGGTCGTCGCTATAGTCTGCCCACGAGGTGGGGCCTGCCTCCGGTATCTGTTCCCAGACACCACTGTACATTTGCACCCAAGGCGGGTTGTTGTAGGGGTCATCGGACGGCCGGCAAGGGAGCTTGTTACGCACCGTGTTGTTTAGGAAAGTCCTACCCGCATCAGTGAAGATGAAGCAGCGGCTGACAGAATAAGGGAAGGGATCCGGCTTGCTGCAGAAGGCCGGAGCATTCTTGAGTTGCCAGCAGAGGTTGAGCCCCGGCTGCTCTTGGAACCCAAGCTCGGCCGCCCCCTCGCCCTCTACGTGGGCGAGGAATTCGATAGCCCCCGGTTCAGGTGTGACGGTGGTGACAATATCGTACGGATGGTCCTTCCACGCGTGATGCAGTCTGACTCTGCCACCATCGAGGGCCTCGGCGCGCGCGAACGTTATACTGTCGCCGCACTCGTAAAGCCACGCATCACACCTGAAGTCCGGAACATTCGGGAACATACTTGCCACAAACATCTGGGAGCTGTCTTCGCTTTGCCATACTCCTAGCGTCGGTAGGACCGTGGGGGCGGGGTTAACTGCACTGACCAGCATGTTATTCTTCCCCTTTCCCGCTTTGTTGCTGTCTTCGTGGGTCTGTGCCTGCACCATAGTCAAGACAAGGGCACAGGCTGCGAGGCTAACTAACAGCTTTCCTCAAATCGAATTCGCCATTTTACCAAAACTCCCTTCGCTGAAACGCGCTCTACACATTGAGCGGACCTTTGCACTATACGCCGGTACTGCGCTCTCCATAGAAGTCCAGAAGCATCATCATCATCCGCCCGTTAGCACTGGCGTTCGGCTGCCAGGGACAGAAGGTGGGGTCATTATCAGCATAGCGCTCTTGCATGTAGTACTCAGGTGTCATCGCGTACTTCATCTGTGCCCAGAGTATCTGGGCCGCCTTTTCACGCTCACCGCGCGCCAGCCAGGCGTGGAACCACGGCATGTCAGGGAATGAGGTATACCACGTATGACCCATCCAGGGATCATACGCCCCCCACCGTGACAGGCGGCTGTTTGTCATCAGCCCGTTAAGACCGTTCTTCATCCAGCCGCGATTCAGAAAATAACACTCAATTTGCAGCAAGAGGTTGCTGTTGGGACTGATAATCCCCGCACGCAGAAGACTGACCGGGCCATCCAAAAAGTAGGGAGTAACAGGCGGGTACACATCCTCTGCTCCGAGGATATTGGGGATATATACCTCCTCTTGGCCCTCTTGTGGCTCATAAATCATTTCCAGTGTATCTCGAAGGCACTTCTCATAGTCGTCAGCAACCGCACGAACCCGGGCGGCTTCGGGGTCACCGAAATGCTCGAACACCTCGGCAGCTCGCCGCACCCCCATATAGCTTAAGCCATCAGTGAAACACCAGAAGCGCGCTTTGATGCCCCAGTCGTGGGCCTTACATGCCGGAAACAAGCCGAAGCCGAGTTCCCCTGCCCGTGCCTTTGTCTGTGCTCGTTGCCGTTCAATCCAGCCTAATCCTCCAAGCAGCAGATTGCGCCAACGCTGGAAGTATTCCCTATCATTACGGCTTATCAGATGATAGCCTAACCCGTAAATCACCATGCCGGTCGAGCAAGCCCAGGTGGGAGAGTCTGCGCTGCAAATTCGCCCCCGGTCGTCCCCTTCGGTGACCTGATAGTGTGAGAAGAAGTTGTAGCCCTGTTCAGACCATTCACTGAGACCTGCGCGGTCCAGGGCTACCAAAAATTCAACGGCCTCAGTGGGCCATACCCCTGATACTCGCCCGCCCTGGCAAGGCCTGACCAAGCCATCTTTACCAGTGGCAAACATCTGCAGGTTCTGACCGATAAGCGAGCTGAACATTGCCTGGATGTTCTCATCATCAACATCGGGAACGATACGAACCTGCTCAAGCTCGTGCTCCCAGAGCCTCACAACTTCGGCCAGCTCCTGCTCGTATTCGCGCTGGCCAGCAACAGGTGTCGCACTGTCACTCATACAAAGCCAGATCGTTTCGCTCTGTTGGCCACCGATTGTGAGCTTGACGTGCAGGTAGTTTTTGGCAAATTGGTTGAGCGGGTTCTGCTGTCGCCAGACAGCAGTGGCTCCCTCCGGCAAACTGATACTGATTCTCTTACTGCCATCGCCCATTTGGCGTTCGTCGCCAGACCAGGTATTAGGGATACAGTCCCAGTGTTCCAGTCGAGGAACGTATGAACTATAGAAATCGTTGGCTGTACCCATCAAGGACCAGTCTGCCGCGCTTCTTGCCATAATGCCGATAACTGGACGCGCAGTCATAGGTGTAGGATTGGTGAGCGTAAGCTTCAAGTAGGTGCGCGCCGGTTCATCCCAGCAGGAAAAGGCCTCCAGTTCAGCTTCGAGATCTTCCTGGGTGGTGTGGATAGCATGCACGGGGATACCATCAGATCTCACGTGCCACACTGTCTGCTGCCAATCCGGGGCGCTACACTGCTCGCCAAACAGGAAGCGGACACCATAGGCGGCAGGCTCATCTGGATCCGGGGGGTCAAACTCTCTATCAATTACCTTGAAATCAGGCCATAGGGTTATGTAGCGCTGAGATTTTGGCACGTGTAGGTACAACTTGATCGTCTTGGGTCGTTCCCATAACATTTATGGTTCCCCCTCTTTCTCTTTATCTGCAGCTACATAAGCAATGCGCTTAGCAAAGAACTTATCTTCCACAGTTTCTCCCAAGCTTCTCCGCTGTCGCTCTTATCCAATCTCCGGGGCACCCGGGCAGTAGGTATGCTGGGGCAGACCCGGGTAGTCATTGCTGCCCCGATACATCCGGGTGAATCCGCGCTGCTGTTCAAACCTGTATTTCGTGAAAAGTGATGCCGCCTTCTCGTTGGCCAGACATACATCCAGAAAGACATTTTGCTCGGCTACTGAGCTGAGCGCCTGCTGCAGCAGCCGTTCTGCCCATTCTGGATCGGTACACACCAGCGGGCCGAGGTACCAGGCCGTGGTGCCGGGCCGAATGATAACATACCCCTTGACCTCGCCCTCCTCCAGCGCTACCCACTTGCCCACCTCTTCCTCCCAAAAGAGGCTGCTCAACACGCGGCTGCGGTCGGCCCCAAACAGGGGCCGGTCAAACTGGCAGACCGCCTCCAGCGACTCCTCAGTCATTGCCTGAACTCCCGCGTCGCCGTAGTCTTCTCCAACGCCCTGCCAGCGTTCGAGTTGTGATTCCTCAACAAAGCCAAGCCTGTCGTACAGCGGCTTGCCCATCGGCGTGGCATCCAGCCTCACAGCGGCAACCCCCCGGTCTTCGAGATACCCAATGCACGCCTTCGTCAGCGCTCTGCCGATGCCCTTGCGCCGCATATCCGGGTGCACCGTCACCATCCCCACCCACCCGAACTTGTCCTCATACCTTATGGTCGTCGCCGTGCCGATTGGTCTTCCATCCCACTCAGCAATGAAGCAGCCTTCCGGCTCCCATTCCAGGAAGCGCTCCCAGTCGGCCGCGAGCTGGTTCCAGTTGTTGAGCGCCTTCAGCTCCATTGCAAACGGGACATCGCTGACGGTCATCACGCGAATGTGAAGATTCTGCGCATTGTTCATTCGTCTGCTCCGTATGGTCGAACTGCTGTCCAATTCGACCGCGAACAGCTAATCCCCTTCGGGACGACGCCGCTATCTAAGGCTTGACAGCAATCCTGTATACTAGCGTTCCTTCTGGGGGCATCCGCACCGCCACACGTGC
>JALGTI010000001.1 GCA_029821455.1 Candidatus Zipacnadia bacterium
GCAGTACCGGACAGGCCCGTACCGCTGGATAGGCGGAGTGCGCTACCAGGACGAGGACCTCTTCGACAGCCAGACCACCTATCGCCTGGGGGTCAGCAGAATCCTGGGCGATGGCAACACTGTTCTCTGGACTAACTACGGCACTGGCTATCGCGTCCCCACTTTCAATGAACTGTACTTCCCCTTTATGGGCAATCCCGGCCTCGTGCCCGAGGAGAGCAATAGCTACGAAGTCGGCTTGTGGGACAAGGTCGGCAAGAATGAGGATGTGGAGCTGGTCTACTTCCACAATGACTTCGAGAACCTCATCCAGTGGCGTGAGGTCGCTCCCTGGGTCTGGCAGCCGGTCAACGTCGCCAATGCCACTACCCAGGGCCTGGAGTTCAGCTTCAACCAGCAGCTCAGTGATAACTGGAGCCATAGCCTCGGGTTCACTCGCCTGAGCATCTGGACCGATGGCGACCCCCTACTGCGGAGACCAAAGTACTCCGGTTCATATCAACTGGCGCACGCGGATGGGCGTGATAGCTTCAGCCTGGCTGCCTGCTACACTGGCCGGCGGTTTGACGCCAAGACTTTTCCTGGCCCGGATGTAGTAGGAGGGTACTTGGTGGTTGATGTGGCGGCTTCGCGCAAGCTGGGCTCTGGCACCACGCTGTGGCTGCGTATCAACAACCTGCTGGACAAGGAATACGAGGCGGCAGCGAATTATCCCTCGCCGGGATGGAACTGGCTAGTGGGTTTGAGCAGGGAGCTGTAGGTGGCTGCCGGCCTCACCCCCCGGCCCCCTCTCGTTGCAGGAGAGAGGGAGTACGACACAGTCTCGCCCTCCGATTCCGGGAGGGAGTTAAGAAGCTGGACAGGCAAGGATGCCTGTCCTACACATTTTAGGGTGAGGGGGCGATAGTGAGGGTCACGGCCCGGGCCTGTACATCGAAGCGGAGGCGGGAGCTAGGGGCCTCGAATGTCTTCTCTTCGCGACTGCCGTCGGGCCACTGGAATGTCACCTGATGTCGGCTGCCGGGCGTCACCTCATAATCACCATTCCTGATCGCCAGCCGCGTCTGGGTACGCTTGCCAGACGAGAGGGTAAGCCGGCCATCGCGGCTAGTCTGCAGTCTGGTATCTGTGCCGGCTAGCTGCAGCACAATCGCGTTCTCGTCATACTGCTCGACGATAGCGGTGACCTCGCCGGCATACGGTTGCACGAGCAGTGGAATGGCGCGAAGGGTACGCAACTCGCCGGATCCAAGCGGCACCGTCAGGCGCGCATAGCCGGTGCGCAGGCCATTATCGTAACGGGAGCCAGCGGAGAACTTGGCAATAGCCCCCAGGTAGGCTCGGTGCTTGGCTGTGTAGCTGAGTACCTCGGCGATAGTGTCGGAGCCACTGTTATATAGCCGGAATTCATCTCCACCCAGGCCGGCGATATGGACCTGGTCAGGAAACAGGGGCGGCCCAATCAATTGATACATGGCACGGCGGGAGCACAGGTCACGATGGAACGCGATGTAGGACGGGTCATTCACGCTCCAGTTGCTCCACAGGGGGTAGGTGGCAAAGACTGTCGCCCCCAGCCCACGGGTGCGTACTAAGATCCCAGCCCAAGCGGGGCTCCCCTCCTCATCGCGCTCCACATCCAGAACCGCCAGCGGTATGGTGTCTTCGGCGATCAATGCGTGCGCGGCGGGGCCGACTACCGTCCACTGGCCACCGGCCACACTCGTGCCCCCGCGTTTCCCCATCTCGGTGAAGCCTTTGGTATCCATCCCCGGGCGCAGTGATGGGAACAGCGGCGGAATGCAGTTAACCTTCAGATTCCCCACGCGATCCTTGATGCTGACAATCCCCTCCACACCACACCAGGCGCCCAGAGGGTGGGGCAGCTTGTCCCACTGGCCGGAGTTATACATCCCCGCGCCCAGGTCGCAGACAAACACTCCGCCGCGCTCGATGTAACCTTCGATAGCTGTTACGGCCTCGGGGGTAAGCTTCAGGGCTAAGGGTCCAAAGATGACCCCATACCGGTCCAGGTCCACGTCAGCCACTTCATTAAGCTGGAGTATATCCACCCCACCGAAGACGGTGCCGAGCCTGAAGGCGCCGAAGAGGTTGTTCGGCTCGCCGTCAGAGAGGCCCTGGATGAAGCCATAGGCGGGCACTTTCTCTTGCCCTGCCGCAAAGCCCTGGGCGTAGGGCTCCCAGAGGATTGCGATGGTACCAGCAGGCTCGATACCAAAGTCGGTCGGCTGCACAGCGGCGAGGGTGTCGTGCAGTTGACTGCGGACCTCCGCAGGCGAGCGGTTCTCCTCGATACGCTCGGCATCCTCGATGCCAAAGCCACAAGCACCACCCAGAGCGGCAACCCCGATCCAGCGGCCCAACGCATTCTCTGAAAACAGCGGGCTGGGTGGAACCGGCAGGCGCAAGACGGGCAGGACCCGGAACTTGCCCATGCGGCGGCCCATGTGCAGGGCGTGCACATTGCTGGCGGTAGTGTCAGGCTCCAGGATATCCGGCGGCATCCAGACCTGGATGATGTCGTAGTCGTCGGGGATAGCACTGAGACTGCGGTAGAGGCTGATGCGCCCGGTCATCAGAGGGCGGGTAGGGTCCGCCTCCCGAATGACATCGGCCCAGAGCGCCATAAGATCGTGGAACTCCTGGCGCTGGAAGTCAGCGAAGTCAATTGAGGGCCGGCCCACCGCGAAGGGCATCTCATCATCCGCGCTCAAGGCGCCGACGATGCCTATCTGCGACCAGGTGAGGTACTCCGTCCCCCAGGCCGCGTTCAGTGTCGCCAGGTCTCGATAAATGGTCTTCAGGTATTGCTGGAAGCCAGCGGCCGAATAGCGGATGTCGCCCTCCAGGAAGTCAGAGGTCGCCCAGGCGGTGATACCCTCCTCGGAGGCCAGCTCGCCAACCGTCTCCCGTAGCAGCGTCCTGACACGATCTACGTATGACTGATCGCCCGTTGACAGGCCTAACTCGCTGTCTACGCTCGTCGGCAGGGCCACAATTGACTGCAGCCCGGCTTGGTGGGCGTTGCGGACCGCGACTTTGATGGGACCAAGTCTATCAACCTGCTCAGGATCAATGGTGAGGTAGATCGTGTTGAGGCCCAGCCAGCGCGCGTCATCGACCATCCGCGGCCCACTGAGGCCCAACAGGTAAGTGAAAAACAGGCCGTCGCTGTCAGCCGGACCGCCCGCAGCGCATAAGAGGCTTAGGAGAATGATGGCTGCGCTTCGCTTCATGCCGCCCGTCTCTTCGGCTAGATAGTGTCCGTTGAGTGGTTATTCACAACCGTCGCCAGCCAGACCTCCTTGGTGGATAGAGCATCGCCGGCCGCGGCTTGCTGAGCTTGCTGCTTGCTGGCACCGTTGCCTTGGCCGATCACCCGTCCTCGGAAGCGCACCTCCACCTCGAAAGTCCGATCGTGAGGTGGCCCCATCACAGCAACGGTCACATAGCGAGGAATCTGCTTGGTCTGCTTCTGCAGCAGCTCCTGGAGCACGGTCTTATGGTCGAAGACAAGCTCCTGCGCCTCGATATTTGCCAGAATATCACGAAACAGTCGCATTACCAGGGCACGGGCGGTTCGCATCCCCTTGGCCAGATACGCAGCCCCGATGACAGCTTCCACGCAATCGGCCAGCAGTGAGGTTTTCTGTCGGCCACCAGTCTCTTCCTCGCCGTGACCCAGCAGCAAGTAGTCACCAAAGCCCCGCTGCCGGGCAACCCTGGCAAGAGTGGTCGAACGCGCCACCACCGACTTCATCCTGGTCAACTGCCCCTCGGGTAAGCCGGGAAACTTCTTGTATAGGTGCTCCGCCAAGCATAAGTCCAACACCGTGTCACCCAGGAATTCCAGGCGCTGGTTGGACTCCACGGAGGGCAAGCCCTGTTCGCGCACCCACGAGGTATGACAGAACGCCTGCCGCAACAGGTCAAGATCCATCTTGGGCAGGCGTAGTTGTTCGGCAAGTGCCCTGAAGCGCTTCTTGTCCTGCACAGTTAATCCTCCCGGCGAAACGACTGGCCGCAGTCAAGCTGGTAAGCTTCGGCGCCGGTCAGGTGCCGCGGCTTCTTCTGTGCAGGCGCGCTCCCCTGGACGCAACCAGTGCAGCCAAGGGACCGCCTCCGCGCAGGTGTTTCTTATGTACTATCGGCCCTTCTGCTACTAGACAGCCCCAATGATCAGCACCGCATTGTGTCCCCCAAAGCCGAACGAATTGGACATAGCGTACTTGACCGTTGCCTGGCGCGGCTTGTCTCGCACGATGTCAATGACTATGCCGTCGTCCGGGTTGTCGCAGTTGAGGGTGTGGGGGATTATTCCCTCTTGAATGGCTTTGATGCAGGCCAGCAGCTCAGAAGCCCCAGTCGCCCCGAGCTGATGGCCGTGAATCGGTTTGGTTGACGAAACAGGTACGCTGTCACCGAACAACTCACCGATGGCGGTAGCCTCCATCTCGTCGCCGCCTGGGGTGCCAGGTGCGTGGGCATTAATGTAATCAATATCATCGGCTGCCAGGCCGGCGTCCCGCAGGGCCGCTTGCATCGCCATCCTAGCGCCACGTCCCTCGGGGTCGGGAGCTGTGATGTGATAGGCGTCTGCGGTCATGCCGTATCCCAGTATTTCCGCCAATATGGTGGCACCGCGCGCCCGGGCCCACTCCAGTTCCTCAAGGATCATAACGGTGGCCCCTTCACCCATCACGAAGCCATCGCGGTCGCGGTCAAAGGGCCGGCAGGACCGTTCAGGCTCATCATTGCGCCGGGAGATAGCGCGGGCAGCAGCAAAGCCGGCCACGGCGAGCGGGGTGAGAGCCGCTTCAGCCCCACCGGCGACCATTACCTTGGCCGCTCCCCGGCGGATGATCTCAAAGGAATCACCGATGGCGTGAGCAGCCGTGGCGCAGGCTGTGGCGACCGTCGAGTTGGGCCCTTTGGCACCAGTCTCGATTGATACCATTCCCGATCCCATATTGACAATCATCATCGGGACAAAGAATGGAGAGACACGCGAAGGGCCCCGCTCAAGCAGCGCCTGGTGCTGCTTCTCCCAGGTCCACATTCCCCCGATCCCCGAGCCAATAAGCACACCGATATCATCGGCATTGTCCTCCATGACCGTCAGGTCCGCATCCCCCAGGGCCATTTTCGCGGCGGCGATGGCGAACTGGGTGAACCTGTCGCAACGTTTGACGATCTTGGCATCCATCCACCGGGTAGGTTCGAAGTCTCGGACCTCAGCAGCAATCCGCGTGGCGTGCTCTGACGCATCAAACTGCGTGATGGGGCCAATCCCAGAGTGCCCCTTGCAGCAGGCCCGCCACAGGTCTTCAACGCTGTAGCCCAGGGGCGAGATGATACCGATTCCGGTGACAACGACGCGCCTGTTCATTGACTACTCCTAGATTGACCCCGAAAACCAGGCGAAAAGCGCGGTGGCCTAAGCCTCAAGCGGCCTTGTGGCCAAGGCCCACAAGGCCTGCGCGAAGTCGGCCCGAGAGGGCTAGCTACTGACACCCTTCTGCTCCAGATAGCGCACGGTATCGCCCACAGTCCGAATCTGCTCGGCTTCCTCTTCGGGAATCTCGATGGCAAACTCCTCTTCAAGGGCCATGACCAGTTCGACGACGTCCAATGAGTCGGCCTTCAGATCGCCCTCAAAGGTAGCGCTCTCTGTGACCTCGCTTTCAGGTACCGACAGTTCCCTCACGATAACTTCCTTGACTTTTTCAAACAATGCCACTGACTTTCACCTCGCTTGATGCATTCGCGGCGCGGACGCCGGTTCAGTTACATTAGCATGCCACCATCTATGCTAATGACTTGCCCAGTTATGTAGCTGGCCTCCGGGTGGGCCAGGAACGCCACTACGCCAGCCACGTCCTCTGCTGTGCCAGCTCGCCCGAGCGGTATCAGGCTCAGCCAGCCTTCACGCACCGCCTCAGAAAGCTGCTCAGTCATAGGAGTCTCGATGAAGCCTGGGGCAACAGCGTTGCAGTTAACGCCCCTTCCGGCCAGTTCCTTGGCGGTGGTCTTGGTCAGGGCAATCAGGCCGCCCTTGGAGGCAGCGTAGTTGGCCTGGCCGGGGTTGCCCATCACCCCCGCTACGGAGGCGATGTTGATAATGCGACCATAGCGCGCTTTCATCATCGGTTTGGCCACGGCGCGCGTGCAGATGAAGGCACCCTTGAGGTTGACATCCAACACCGCATCCCACTGCTCATCCTTCATTCTGACCAGCAGGCCGTCGCGGGTAATGCCGGCATTGTTGACCAGAATGTCAATCCGTCCCCATTTATCCAGCGCCTCGCTGACCATTGCCTCAACCTGCTCAGGATCAGTCACGGAGGCGACGGATACCAGGGCCTCGCGCCCCAACTCCTCAACCTCGGCGGCCACAGCATTCGCGGCCTCTTCCAGGATATCATTGACCACTATACTGGCACCGTGCTGGGCGAGCTCCAAGGCGATAGTGCGCCCGATGCCGCCGCCGGAGCCGGTAATGATCGCAATCTGGTCCTGGAGCTTCAATTCTTCCCTCCGCTCCCTAGTTGATGAGACGGTCAATGGTCACTAGCAGTGTTTCGGCGTCACAGGCGCTGTGGACCGCCACGCTGCCATCAATCTTGCTCATCATCCGCGCCAGTACCTGCCCAGGTCCCACCTCGACGAAAACGTCAGCGCCCATCTTGATCATCGTACGCACCGAGGCCTCCCAACGCACCTGGTTCGTAATCTGCTGGATCAGGGCCTGACGGATGCCGTCAGCATCAGTGCGGGCAGTTGCGTCCACATTCGACACCAGCGGGATGCGGGCATCGGTGAAGTTGGCCTGTTCCAGCAGCGGACGCATCTGCTCGGCGGCTGGCTCCATAAGTCGCGAATGGAAGGCGCCAGAGACCTTGAGTGGGATCACGCGCTTGGCCCCCGCTTCCTTCGCCAACTCTGAGGCCCTCGCCACCGCCTCTGCCTCACCCGAGATGACCGTCTGCACAGGAGTATTGTAATTCGCCACTACGCAGACACCTTCCTGCATGGCTTGGGCAACCGCTGCCTCCACCTCGTTGGGGGGCAGGCCAATGATGGCGGCCATCACACCCCCAGCCTTCTCGCCTGCATCGGCCATCGCCACGCCGCGCTGCCATATCAGCATAATGGCCTCTTCGACCTCGAGTGCACCGGCGGCGACAGCCGCAGAGTACTCCCCGACGCTGTGGCCAGCGACGATCTGTGGCTCTACGCCGCGCTCGGAGAGCACCTGAAGTGTCGCGATGCTCTGTGCCAGTATGGCAGGCTGGGCATAGCGGGTGTCCTGGAGACCCTCCTGCAGACCGTCGAACATCAGCCCAGTGAGCGGGAAGCCCAGTGACTTATTTACCAGGCTGAATAGCCGCCGAACGGTTGGATACTCTCCATACAGGTCTGTGCCCATACCGACGAATTGTGAACCCTGGCCTGGAAAGATGAAAGCTATCACTGGGTGCTATCGCCTCCGTGGCAGCAAGAGCATCCGCCGCCAACTACCCGGCTTCCTATTGGTGCCCGAACTCGTTCTTTAGCGCAGCGGTCAAGGCTGGCACAACTTCGAAAAGGTCGCCCACGATGCCATAGGTAGCCACGTCAAAGATAGGCGCATCGGGATCGCTATTGATGGCGACAATGCAGTCGGAAGAGGACATGCCGGCTAGATGCTGGACGGCTCCGCTGATGCCGCAGGCAATGTACAGCTTAGGCTGGACAGTCTTGCCGGTTTGCCCGACCTGATGATAAGCCGGTATCCACCCGGCGTCCACGGTGGCACGCGATGCGCCGACCGCTCCGCCCAGCACCCCCGCCAGTTCCCTTATCATCGCAAAGTTCTCCGGAGCCCGTAGGCCACGCCCGCCAGAAACAATGATCTCCGCATCTTGCAGGTTGACCTGCTCTGCGCCCTCCTCGCGGATGACCTCAACGATCTTAGTTAGGATTGCCTTTTCGTTGAGGCTCACCTGTTTGCGGATGACTTCGGCCTGGCGGCCTTCCTGCAGCGCGGGCTTCTTCATTACTCTGGGCCGCACAGTTGCCATCTGGGGCCGCGCCTGCCGGCACAGAATGCTCGCCATAATATTGCCGCCGAAGGCTGGGCGCGTCTGCAGCAGCAATCGCTCGGCCGGGTCAATCTCTAGCCCCGTGCAATCGGCGGTCAGGCCGGCTCCGATGCGGGCGGCAATGCGCGAGGCGAGGTCACGGCCCATTGAGGTGGCCCCAATCAAGACAATCTCGGGCTTATGCTTGTTGATGAGACCGGTCATCACATCCACGAATGGCCCGGTGCGGTAGTGTTTGAGGGCCTCGTCCTCCACCAAGTAAACCTTGTCAGCACCATACGCGGCGGCTGCGGGGACTAGCGGCTCGACCTCGTGGCCAACCAACAATAAGGCCAGCTCCTCGTCCAGCGCCTCGGCCAACTTGCGGCCCTCACCCAGCAGTTCGACAGTCACCTCAGCGAACTTGCCATCGTGGGTCTCGGCGATGACCCAGACGCCCTGGTACTCGCTTGTGTCAACAGCCTCCTTCTTTGGCCGCGCCTGGATGATGGCTTCGAACTTGCAGAAGCTGACGCAGGCCCCGCACATCACGCAATCCTCGGTGAAGCGGGCCTTGCCGTCCTCGATGATTATCGCGCCATAGGGGCACGCGTTCAGGCAAAGCTTGCAGCCAGTACATTTGTCAGTATCAATGTAGATAGACATACTTCGCAGTTGTGGAGAGGTCTAAAGGACCTTGGCCTCCCGTAGTCTCTGGATCAGAGTATGGACAACTTCTGAGCACTCGCCCTCCAGCCGTTCCCCCTCCCGGCCACGCTCTGGCGTGAAGATCCGGACGACGTTAGTTGGTGAGCCATCCAGGCCACAGCGCGCGGTGTCAGCCTGGATGTCCTCAGCGGTCCAGGTGGGAATCTCAGCCTTGCGCGCCTTCATCACGCCCTTGAGGCCGGCGTGGCGTGGCTCGTTCATCTGCTTGACACAGGTTATCAAAGCCGGCAGCCGGGTCTCGACCACTTCAAACCGATCCTCCAGCAGCCGCTTGACCCGCAGTCCTTTGTCCTCTATCTCCGCTTCGATGGCATAGGTCACCTGCGGAATGCCGAGTTGCTCCGCCAGGCCGGGGCCGACCTGGGCGGTGTCGCCATCGAAGGCCTGCTTGCCGCATAGTATCAGGTCATAGTCGCCAATCCTTCTGATAGCTTGGGCCAGCGTATAACTGGTGGCCAGTGTGTCGGAGCCTGCAAAGGCACGGTCGCTGATTAGGATCGCTTCATCGGCACCCATTGCGACGGCCTCACGCAGAGCCTTCTCGGCCTGCGGTGGCCCCATCGTGATGACCATTACCTTCCCGCCGTGCTTTTCCTTAAGCTGCAAGGCAGCCTCGATGGCATTCTCATCAAACGGGTTGATGATGCTGGGCACGCCCTCCCGTACCAGGGTGTTGGTCTCGGGGTCAATGCGCACCTCGGTGGTATCAGGAACCTGTTTTATGCAGACGATGAAGTTCATTGGGTGGTCTCATATCCTGACGGTAGGGTAAGCTTCTCCTTCGGCTAGCTCAGGACGGTGAGCTTGCCGAACCGTCGAACCCGCAGCTTGCCCTAGCCCTGTGCAGGCAGGATGCCTGCGCTACCGCAACTTGGCTTCCTTCAGGAGCCGGTTGGCGATAACTAGCCGCTGGATTTCGCTGGTGCCCTCGACTATCTCAAAGAGCTTCGCTTCGCGGAAGTAACGCTCCACTGCGTATTCCTTAGTATAGCCGTAGCCGCCGTGGATCTGCACCGCCTCGTTGCAGACCCTTGAGCAGGCCTCGGATGCAAACACCTTGGCCATCGCCGCCTGCTTCTCAAAGTCCAGGCCCTCGTCCTTGCGCCAGGCGGCCTGGTAAGTAAGCAGACGGGAGCACTCAATATCCGTGGCCATATCGGCGAGCTTGAACTGGATGGCCTGGAACCCGCTAATGGGCTGGTCGAACTGCACTCGAGTCTGGGCGTATGCCACTGCAGCATCGTAGGCTGCCTGGGCCAGTCCGACAGCTCCGACGGCCATACCGATGCGGCCAACGGCCAAGGTCTGCATCGTCACCCGGAAGCCACCCTTCTCCTTGTGCAGGATGTTCGCGGCTGGCACGCGGCAGTCGGTAAAGATTAGTTCGCGGTTGGACAGACTCTTGAAGGCCATCTTCTGCTCATCCTTGCCGAAGTCGAAGCCGGGCGTGCCCTTCTCCACGATGAAAGCGGTCAGGCCGCGCATCCCTCGGCTGGGGTCCGCATTGGCGATGATGACGTATAGTTCGGCATCGCCACCGTTGCTGATGAAGAGCTTGGAGCCATTGAGGATGTACTCATCGCCATCGCGCTCGGCTCGGGTTTGGACGTTGCCGGCGTCAGAGCCAGCGTCAGGCTCCGTCAGTCCAAATGCCCCGATCTTCTCACCAGTGGCCAGTGGGGCGAGGAACTTCTGCTTCTGCTCGTCGGTGCCAAAGTGCATAATGGGGTATTCGGCCAGCATATGAGCGCCATAGATAGCGCCGGTAGTAGTGCAGGCACCCGACAGCAGCTCACCGATCACCGCCCACTCCAGGAAGCCCAAGCCCATCCCGCCGTATTCTTCAGGGGCGGGGATGCCCATCAGGTCCAGCTTGCCGAGCTGGCGCACATTGTCCCAGGGATACTCGCCAGCCTCGTCAACCTCCTGCGCCCGGGGCTTGAGCACGTCGTCGCAGAACTCGCGGACGGCTGCGAATATCTCCTGTTGCTCTTCGGTAAAGGCGAAATCCATCGGCGGATACCCTCCCTTGGCCGCATTGCAGAGGTGGAGGCAATGCCAGTTAGTCTTCGGCAGTGTAGGGGACCTTATCCCACCGCACCACAGCCGCCCCCAGCGTGAACCCCGCGCCAAATCCGACCAGCAAGACCAGGTCGCCGGGCGCCATATGCCCCTCGCGGTAGACCTCATCCAGGGCGATGGGAATGGAGGCGGCAGACGTGTTGCCGTAGCGGTCCACATTGACAACCACGCGCTCGTCCGGGACGCCTAGGCGCTTGGCGGCTGCATCGAGAATGCGTTTATTGGCCTGGTGCATTACGACCCAGGCGATATCTTTGGCCTCAACACCAGCCTTTTCCATCGCAGTTTCGCCAACCTCGGGCACCCCACGTACCGCCAGCTTGTAGAGCTCGTGGCCTTCCATCCGGATGCAGTTTTCGTGCTGCGCCAGCAGTTCGGGAGTCAGTGGCTGGCGGGTGCCCCCCGCTGGCAGCTTCAGGAGGTCTCCGTGCTGGCCATAGGATTCCAGGACATAGGACAGCACCCCGGTGCCTGGCTCAGCCAGCCCCACAACAGCCGCGCCCGCGCCATCCCCGAACAGCACACAGGTGGAGCGGTCGGTCCAGTCGGTGATGCGTGTGAGTACTTCGCCGCTGATAACTAGTACGTAATCACAAGCCCCGTTTGATATCATTCCGTCTGCCAGTCCGATGCCATATATGAAGCCAGTGCAGCCGCTCACGAGATCAAAGGCGCCTGCATTTCTGGCCCCAATGCGATCCTGGACAAGGCAGCCGGTGGCTGGAAAGGTCATATCCGGGGTGACGGTGCTGACGATCACCATATCAAGTTGCTCAGGCGAGACACCGGCATCGGCCAGGGCGCGCTCGGCAGCCGGGACGCACAGATCCGAGCAGGCCTGGTCATCAGTGGCTATCCGGCGCTCTCGAATACCGGTGTGGGTAACTATCCACTCATCGGTGGTATCAACAATCCTCTCCAAGTCGGCATTGGAGAGGACCTTATCGGGGACGTATGAGCCCATCCCCCATATCTTCGAGCCTCGTTGCTGCATTGATACACTCGTTTCACAAGGTGTTGGCCCGGGACGGCCTGCTACTGTGCCAATTCCCTATCCTGGAGTTGTTCCACGACAGCGGCCAGGTGTTCAATCACGCGGCCCTCGACGGCCCGCTGCGCCACCTGGATGGCGCTTTCAATGGCTCTGGCATCAGATCGTCCGTGGCTCACCACACAGATGCCATTCACACCCATCAGCAGGGCCCCGCCGTAAGTTGAATAATCAAAGAACTCCCCCAAATGCTTGAGCGGGCGCCGCATCAATAGTGCGCCCAGTTTTGCCATAAGGCTGCGCGCGATCTGGCCCCGCAGCTCGGTCAGCACGAAGTGGGCCATCCCTTCGCCAACCTTGAGGGCCACATTGCCAGCGAAGCCATCAGCCACTACCACATCAATCTCCCCGGAGAACAGGTCGTCACCCTCGACGTTACCGATGAAATTGACCGGCGCCTTACTCAGCAATCTGTGAGCGGCCAGGATAAGTTCGCTACCCTTGCCCTGCTCTTCCCCGATGCTCAGGAGGCCGACCTTGGGTTGCTTGACGCCCAGCGCGCGCTCACAATAGATGCTGGCCATGACACCGAACTGGGCGAGATGGATGGGCTTACAGTCAGCATTGGCTCCGGCGTCAATCAGCACCCAGGCGCCTCGGTGACCGGGCAGCACTGCGCCGATGGCGGGGCGGTGGATGCCTGTCACCGGTGGCAAAGATAAGTGAGCGAGGGTCAGGAAGGCACCGCTGTTGCCGGCCGATACCACCGCCGAAGCCTCACGGTCACGAACCATTTGGATGGCGACGGCCAGCGAGGAATCGCGCTTGGTACGCAGTGCTGCGGTGGGGCTCTCACCCATCTCTATGACCTGGGAGGCCGGCCGGATTGTGACATTGGCAGGCAGACCGCCATGTTCGGCGACGACAGCGTCCAGGGCGTCCGGTTTGCCGACCAGCGCGATGTGAAGGTCAGTCCGGGCCGTGCAACTCAATGCGCCCTTGACTACCTCGTCAGGCGCATAGTCCCCTCCCATTGCGTCAACAGCTATCAACATAAGCTTAGCTTATATGCGCACCCGCATAGCCCCACTAGGTCCCGTGGTGCTTCTTCTCCTCTTCGCGCACTGTGTGGTCAACCTTCTCGCCCTGGTAATAACCGCAAGCTTGGCAGGCGTTGTGTGCGCGTGTCATCTTGTGACATTGGGGGCACTCCACCAGGGCTGGTAGCGATAACTTCTGATGGGTGCGCCGCTTTCGGGTGCGTGTATTGGAATGTTTGCGTTTGGGTAGAGCCATAACCACTAAACTCCTCAGGGGGCCCCTTGGTGCATTGTCTGAATTACTGGCCTGTTAGCTGCTTGAGGGGCATAAGGCGCGGGTCTATGTCATCTTGTTTGCAGTTGCATTTACCACGATTGAGATCCGCACCGCAATGCGGACATAACCCCTTGCAGTCCGGGGCACATAGCACCCGCAACGGTGTATGCAATCCAAGCATCTGGCGCACCAGCTCACTGAGGTCCACCGTCGCCTCATCTAGTAAAGGTATCTGGTCGCCAGCCGGCGGCTGGGGACTGTCTATCTGAGCCAGGGCGCACTCTTCGTTGACCTCAATATCCAGCGGTACCTCGACCGGCTGCAAGCAGCGGCTGCATTCCATCCGCATGACAGTTTTGAGGTAGCCATGCGCGTTGATGCTACTGCCAGTATTGGTGAGGGCAATCCGCCCGCACACTGGCCCCACCAGGGGCCATTCAAGCCCCTCGGGCCCCTCATCATCCAGGTCGCAGACGGCCCGTCCCCCAACCTGGTTCAGTGTGCCGAACAGTTCATACCGCATAATGACACCGCGGCCTTCCGGCCGCGGCACCTTAGGCCCTCAAGGTGCGCAGAAGTATACTCAATCAGACGCGCCCTTGTCAAGCTCACAGGCGTGTCGCCGGCCGGGCGATGGGCCTGGGTTTAAGCCTAGCCCGCTGGCCACGGGATGGTCAGCAGCGGCGAGCTCCACGGCCCAGCCGCGTCAGCCGCTTCCCCGTTGATAGTGCGACTGAGAACCTTATTGGCCCGCATATCCTCCACCAGCTCCATCGCGAGGTCATCGGCCGTGTATTTGATGGTGTGGACGAGCAGATGCTGATATACCAGGTCGGACTTGGACTTGGGCTTCCACTCCGTCAGCATCGGCGGCTTATCCGTAGCCTCTTCTTCGCGCAGCCGCTTTTTCTGATACTGGACGGTTTGGACAATGCGGGCGCGAGTGAGCGCCCGCGAGAACTTCTCCAGCGACTCGAAAGCCTCCAGGGGTGCAATGCGCACCATGAAGCCGGCTCGCATATTGTCCAGCGGCCGCCGCACCAGCGAGGTCTCCTTCCGGGCATAGATGCGCAGGGCGAGCTCAGCCTGGTCCCCCTCACCGATCCAGCCCAGCGTAGCCGGCTTCGGCCCCTCGCGCACATGCTTTGGCTGGGCGGCTCCACAATGCAGGGGCCGCACACCCAGATAGCAGTCCCGGGTCTGGACAGCCAGGCTGCTCATCTCCTCAACCCCGACTTCGTAGCCAGGCCACTCTTCACCGAACAGGAGCACCCGCTCAATCTGGTTCCTGGGACCCAGGATACCTTCCAGCCAGGCTTGCCGCCGGCCCCTGACCCCAAGCAGGTCGAAATCGGCGCTGACGACAGCCACGGAGCCGTGCTGGATGCTGGTGACGTGTGCGGGGCCGCCATGCAGGTAGAAGTAGCTGGTAGGCCGCCGGCCGCCGGCGCTGTAGGTCACCAGTCCCAGTATCGAATCATCTCCGATTTGGCCTGATAACGTGCCCAGGGTGAAGTGGGGGTTGATGAATGTGTCCGTGCGGGTGACGCCGTCAGGCTTCTGGCAAGCGGTCGTGATGGTAGTCGGAAGTGGCGGCCGGGATACAGAGAACTGCGGGGCAGGAGGCGCGAGCAGGTAAACCGCGAACGGCTCAATGCCCGTCGGTTCCGGCCCGCCCAGGTCATAGTGGATGAGGTATCTGGCCACCGAGCTTCCGCTTGCGTAGTCACCAGGGAAGGCGGCAGTCATAGCACCGCCTAGATATGAACCTGAGGCATCCACGCGCTGGACAAAGTCCAGCCACAGCAACTCATAGGCGCGTTCCAGTCCTGTCCCGCCAGCCCACTGCACCCACCGCACAGCCGCGACCTTCAGTGCATCATAGGTCGGGTTATGGCCCTCCGGCACACCATTGTGGCGGGCCTCCCGCCCCCAGTTGGAGGTCAGGCCAGCCTCTCGTCTGACTAGCTCCGTGTCATCGAGGGCGCGGCCAATAGCTGACAGGGCCGCTGCACGCAGCAACCGCGTTGTGCTGTCCTCGTCCTGCGTCCCACGTCGCTGCAGCGCGCCCTTGCATAGCCCGAGAGCCGCCAGCAACTTCCCATTTAGCTCCTCACCGAGGACAGCCTCGCCATACGTGATCGTGACGTAGGCCAACAGCGGAGCAACGTAGAGAACCGCGTCAGGCTGATAATCAGCCTCCGGATTTCCCCGCCAGCGGAAGGTCCCCTGTGTCCCAGAGCCTGGTTCCACATCCTGATTCGCCAACACTGCCTCCAGCACGCCGCGCGCCATTTCCTGGTCGCCATCATTGCCAGCCAGAGCAGCAGCTACGAATCCGATGCTGCTGTCCACCAGGTTGGGGTCGCCGTATCTATCCTTGATGAGACTCGTGCCCTCATCCAGATTAGCCCGGCCATAGGCCACCACCACTTCTACCAGAGCGGGCCGGGTTTCTATCAGAGAGTATTGCGCCCATGCTGCAGTGCACATTAGCAGCAGGACCAAAGCAGATCCAATGCATCGCCCTCTTGCCATAAGATACAAGCTCCCCTCAGTTGGCGGTGTCGGCTTGCGGCGCGTTTGGCCTCGGTTGCTGTGTTGGTTATGTTGTAGGACAGGCAATTCAGCCGCCGGTTGCAACCGGCGGCTGAGTATCGCTCATTGATGTTGGAGCTTGGCTGGCAGCCCCGCCATCTGTAATAGCCTAGCGCTTGGAGAACTGCTTGCCCCGGCGGGCGCGGCGGAATCCGGCGTGCTTGCGCTCCTTGACCCTGGGGTCCCGGGTCAGGAGGCCCTCGGGTCCGAGTATGCCACGGTGCTCTTCCTGCATCACTACCAATGCCTTGGCGATTCCGTGGCGCACGGCTCCGGCCTGGCCGGCGATGCCGCCCCCCTTGGCGTAAGCGGTCACGTCAATTTCGCCAGCCGTCTGGGTCGCCAGGAGTGGCTGGCGCACCATCTCCTCGAGCTTAGTACGGTGGAAGTACTCGGCCGCCGCTTTGCCGTTGACGGTGATATTGCCTGTGCCCGGCTCTATCCAGACCCGCGCAACAGCGTCTTTGCGCCGACCTGTTCCATAGTATCTTTCCTCAGCCAATTTACGAAGCCTCCTCAAAGCGCCTACAGCGACAGCTCCCGTGGCCGCTGGGCTTGATGGGGATGTTCACTGCCGGTGTAAACCTTCAACTTCTTAAGCTGCTTGCGTCCCAGAGATGTGTGGGGGAGCATTCCTCGGACCGCGCGGATGATCAGCTCTTCAGGCCTACGCTGCAACAGATGGCCCGCTTGCTCGCTCTTCAGAGCGCCTGGATAGCCAGAATGGCGATAGTAGATTTTTTGGGTGAGCTTGTTGCCAGTCAGCAAGACCTGCGCCGCATCGGTGACCACGATGAAATCTCCGCAGTCAGTGTGCGGGGTGAAGGTTGGCTTGTGCTTGCCGCGCAATACGCTGGCCACACGCGCAGCCAAGCGCCCCAGTGGCTGGCCTGCAGCGCTAATCACCCACCAATCGTGGGCGGCTTCCTCGGCCTTGACGGAACGTGTCTTCAGATTGTCCATCTTCTACTACTCCTCTTAAATGCTGTGCGTCGCCAGTCCAGTAGTGTTTCAGTAGTCAATCCGTAGCAGGCACAGGCCCTGAGGCGGAGCGGTCGGGCCGGCCTGGTCACGGTCTCTGCTGGCAAGGATAGCAGCCACATCATATGGTTCCAGGCGTCCGGCGGCCACCTCTACCAGGGTCCCCACCATAATCCGCACCATCATATATAAGAAGCCATCGCCCTCAAAGTGCAGCTCGATAATGTCGCCCTCCCGCTGGCAGTCCAGCCTGTAGAGCGTGCGCACAGTTTGCTTGACGTTACTGCCGGCTGCGCAGAAGGCCGCGAAATCATGCTCTCCTATCAGCCACTGTGTCGCTTCCTGCAGCGCCTCTACATCCAGTGGCTCCGGCAGATGCCATGCGTAGCGGGCGATGAAGGGCGAGCCAGCTTCTCGATTCAAGATGCGATACGAGTATAGCTTACCGCGAGCGTCGAAGCGCGGATGGAACTGCAGGCTAACCTCTGCCACGTCAAGGATATTCACTGCCAGCGGCAGATGGTCGTTCGCCGCGCGCTTCAGGTTCGGCAATGGAATGGGCCGGTCGGTCTCGAACGTCACCACCTGGCCCATCGCATGGACGCCTGCATCGGTGCGACTGGCAAATGTCAATTTCACGTCGTGGCCAAGCACTACAGCCAGCGCCCTCTGCAGTTCGTCCTGGATGGTGGGGGCATTAGGCTGCGACTGCATGCCACCATAGTCGGTGCCATCGTACTGCACAGTCAGCATTGCCCTGCGGGTAGCCATCGGCGGTCTCTCCGGCAGGCCCTAAACACAAGGCACCTCACCAAGGTCTCTCTACTCCGCCAGTTCAAGTATCGCCATCTGCGCGGAGTCGCCACGTCTCATTCCTGCCCGAATGATCCTCGTGTACCCGCCGGCCCGATCCGCGTAGCGGGGCGCGATCTCGTCGAACAGGTGCTTGACCAGGTCGCGGTCAGGGATGTCACGCAACACCCGCCGCCGGGCAGCCAGGTCGCCACGCTTAGCAGTGGTGATGATCTTCTCAGCTAGACGGCAGGTCTCCCTGGCCTTCTGCAGCGTTGTCTTTATGCGGTTGTGCCGCAGCAAGGCGGCGGTCTGACTTCGCAGCAACGCAATGCGCTGGTCAGTGGCACGCCCCAGTTTTCTGTGGTCTTTTCTATGTCGCATAGCGATCCCTGTTTCCTTGCCAACGCCCTGTTATTGCTCTTCGCTCTCTTCCGCGGCCGCCTCGGGCAGGGCCAGGCCAAAGGACTGCAACTTCTCGATAACCTCCTCGAGGGACCGCTGCCCGAAGTTGCGGATATCCAGGAGGTCCTCCTCGGTCTTGATAATCAGTTGGCCAAGGGTGTTGATGCCTTCCTTCTTGAGGCAGTTGAAGGTTCGGACCGAGAAGTCGACATCCTCGATGGGCATGTCGAGGGCCTTATCATATATTTCCTCTGCGACCGGCCTGCCTTCCTCGGCGATGAGTGCCTCAGCGCTGATGCTTGCGAAGAGCGTTAGGTGGCCTATCAGGATGTTGGCTGCCATTCGCACGGCGGCGTCCGGCGCTACGGTTCCATTACCCCACACTTCGAGAATGAGCTTTTCCACGTCGGTGCGATGACCCAAGCGGGTAGGCTCCACACGGTACGACGCCCGTCTGATAGGCGAGAAGACAGCGTCGACTGGCACGATCCCCGGCCCTTTACGCCGCCGGTCGTGCTGTTCGACGGGCATAAAGCCGATGCCCTTGTCAACCCAGATCTCGATGCTGAGCTGGGCCGACTTGGTGCTCAGTTCAGCAATGTGCAACTCGGGGTTGAGAATCTCGAGCTCCGGCGGGCAGACAATATCAGCTGCCGTCACCTTACCGATGCCGCTTGCCTCCAGGCGCAGGATGTGTTCGTCCTCCTCATCGGCCTCTGAAGGATGAAGCTTGACAGCCAACTCCTTGATGTTAAGCAGTATCTCTGTGCAGTCCTCAACCACCCCCGGCAAGGTGGCGAACTCGTGAAGGGCGCCGTCAAACCGCAGATCGGTAACAGCCGCGCCCTCGATATGAGCCATCAACACTCGGCGCAAGGCTGAGCCTAGCGTGTGTCCGAAGCCGCGTCCCAGGGGCTCAATTGAGAACTTGCCGTACTTGGGGTCAAGCGCCAGATTCACAATCTTAGGAACGATCCCCTCTAACATCGCTTTGCTCTCCTTGCTATGTGTCCTGAAAGATCAATGCGGTACTTGCCCCCATGTCAACTAGACTAGCGGGAGTAGAATTCGATAACCTGCTGTTCCTGAACCTCGGTGTCAATCTCCTCGCGCGTCGGCACAGCCACGACAGTTATTGTGCGCTGCTCAGGAGCTACCTGCAGCCAGCTCAAATTGCTACCGGAGCTGGCAGCCAGTGCCTGGACAATAGGCTGACTATCGCGGCTTCCCTCTCGTACAGTTATCACATCGCCCGGCCGGACACGGAAAGAGGGGATATTAACAACGCGCCCGTTAACGGCAAAGTGCCGGTGGCCGACCAGTTGACGTGCGGCAGGGCGACTGGCGGCAAAGCCGGCTCGCCAGACAACGTTATCCAGGCGGGTTTCCAGAAGCTGCAGTAGCACCTCACCGGCAACTCCCGAGCTGCGCTCGGCAGCGCGGATATAGCGCCGGAAGGGCTTTTCCAGTATGCCATAGATGCTGCGCAGTTTCTGCTTTTCGCGCAACTGGATGGCGTAGTCACTGGGCCGACGCCGTCTGCGAAAGCTATCTCCAAACTGCCCAGGGAGATAGGGTTTTTTCTGGAATGCACACTTGGGACCATAGCACCGCTGGCCCTTCAGGTACAGCTTCTGACCCTCTCTGCGACAGATTCTGCATGTAGCCTCGGTCTGCCGAGCCATTGTGTGACGTCACCTCCGAGAATCTACGCCCAAGCCGACCGCCAGCCTAGACACGGCGCCGCTTTTTGGGTCGGCAGCCGTTGTGTGGGATCGGCGTCACGTCCTTAATGTTGACAACCTCCAGGCCAGCGGCCTGCAATGCGCGGATTGCTGTCTCGCGACCGGAGCCGGCCCCCTTGACAAGGACGTCCACCTTCTGCATACCGAATTCCTGGGCTTTACGGGCGGCGGAGTCGGCGGCCAACTGGGCAGCGAAGGGCGTGCCTTTCTTGGTTCCCGAAAAGCCGATTGACCCCCCGTTGGCCCAGCACAGCACGTTGCCCTGAGGGTCGGCGATAGTCACGATAGTGTTGTTGTAGGTGGACTTGATATGGGCCCGACCGTAAGGGACTTGGCGCTTGACCTTGCCCCTGCGCGGCACCGCCACAGCCTGTTGTCTTTCCTCGTTCATGCAAGCTACCTCCATAGAATACCAGCCGAGGCCTGTTACAAATGCCCCTACTTCTGTACTTCCCGCCTGCGACCGGCTACCGTCTTTTTTCGGCCCTTACGGGTACGGGCGTTGGTACGGGTACGCTGGCCGCGGACGGGCAGGCCCCGACGATGGCGCACCCCACGGTAAGTACCAATCTCGATGAGGCGCTGGATGTGACCCTGGACCTCGCGCCGCCTGTCGCCCTCAATGGTGTAGTCGCGCTCAATCACCTCGCGCAAGCGCGCTGCCTCGTCCTCGGTGATGTCACGCATCCGCGTTGCCGGGTTGATGCCCGTCTTTTTGAGAAGCTCCTTGGCTGAGGTGTGCCCAATGCCATGAATGTACGTAAGGGCCACCTCAACGCGCTTATCCCTAGGTAGGTCTACGCCGACAATCCTAGGCACTATCTTGGCCTCCTTAGAGCCTCTGACTGAACTGCCTGACTGACCAGTGCCAGATCGAGGCTAACGGCCCCGCTCTGGCAGGCGCGTCCATTGCTTGCACACAAGCCTACCCCTGCCGCTGCTTGTGGCGGGGGTTAGAGCAGATCACCCGCACCACCCCGCGGCGACGGACTATCTTGCACTTATCACAACGTTTCTTTACGGATGCCTGTACCTTCATCGTCATACATCCATTCCTTTAGCTGGGCCGGCAGTGGCTGAGGTGCGGTTTGCTGGTGAGGCAGCCCTGCTATTTGTGTAGCCACACGATGCGGCCCTTGCCCGGGTCATCCAACGACCACTCAATGGTTACCTTATCACCGGCCATAATACGAATGTAGCGCATCCGCATCTTGCCGCAGATATAGGCCAGAATCTGCCGACCATTTTCCAGCTCCACATTGAACATCGCGTTGGGGAGCTTTTCCACAACCCTCCCCATCACCCGCAGCTTCTTGCCGGCCTTTTTCTTCTGGTCCCTTTCGCGGTCAGCTTGTCTGTTCTTTGGCATACTCAGCTTTCCTACTGACTTGCTCGCCCGCCCTATTAGCTTTACTGCCTGCTGGTCAGTATCTCCGGTTTTCCCTTGGTCACGACGATGGTGTGTTCCCAGTGCGCCGAGGGCTTGCCATCCACCGTGCGCACGGTCCAACCATCTGAGTCCTGAGTGACTCCCGCCAGCCCCATATTGACCATCGGCTCGATGGCCAGCGTCATTCCAGGCCGCAGTGTCACATCGTAATCAGCAAACTCCCCCTCCTCCACGAAGTTCGGCACCTGGGGCGGCTCGTGCATTTCCCGGCCGATACCGTGACCTACCAACTCGCGCACCACGCTGTAGCCATGGGCCTCAACATACGCCTGGATAGCCTGGGACACCTCTCGCAAACGGTTTCCCGCAACAGCCTGCTCAAGCCCCGCATATAAGGCCTGCTCAGTTACTGCCATCAGCCGCCGCGCCGCTTTGCCCACCTCGCCGAGGGCCACAGTGATGGCCGAATCGCCGTGGTAACCATCAATGTACGCGCCCAGGTCAATGCCGAGTATCTTCCCGTCTGGCAGCGGCCTCTCGTTCGGAATGCCATGGACCACGATATCGTCCAACTCGGCACAAATCGTGGCCGGATAACCCCGGTAGCCCAGAAACGATGGTTCTGCGCCGTGGCGGCGGATGTTATCTTCGGCGATTTTGTCAAGCTCCAGTGTTGTCACGCCCGGGCGGGCACATTCGGCTATCAACTGCAGTGTCTCGGCCACTATCTGCCCTGCCCGGTGCATTGCGGCCACTTCGCGTTTGGTCTTGCGGTTGACTCTTGGCGGCCGACCGGCTCGACTGGACATTCTATGCTCCCTCGTCAGGACCAGCGGCCAGCCTATCCAGCATTGCGTCGCGCACCTCATCTATAGGGCCTTCGCCGGGCACCGCAACCAACTGCCCACGGTCAGTATAGTAAGGCACCAGCGGGTCGGTCTGCTGATGATAGACGCGCAGCCGCTCCGCGATGGCCTCCTTTTGGTCATCAGGACGCTGATATATCTTCCCACCACAGGCTGGGCAGGTGTCGCCCACGTCCAGGTTATGCTGAGCCACATGGTAGATGGCATTGCACTCCCGGCACATCCGCCGCCCACTCAGCCGGCGTAGGATCTCTTCGTCGTCAACCACGATATTGACAACACGCGGCTGCGCCAGGCCCAGTTCATCTACCATTGCGCTGAGCGCCTCGGCTTGCGCTAGCGTACGCGGGAACCCGTCGAGCAAGAACCCTGCCTCACAGTCTGACTCCTGGACCCGCTGCCGCACGATGTTGATGACCAGGTCGTCCGGTACCAGCTTGCCCGCATTCATATACTCCTGGCCCTGGCGGCCGAGTTCAGTACCCTTCTCCACCGCCTCGCGTAACATATCGCCGGTCGAGATGTGAGCCACACCGAACCGCTTGACCAGCGCAGCAGCCTGGGTGCCCTTGCCCGCTCCCGGAGGGCCTAGCAGAATGAAGTTGCGCTGGGCCATCTACCGGTCACCCTCGTAGTGGCTCCCTGAGGAACTATCGTTCCTCTTAGGACAGGAAGCCTCTGTACTGACGCATTAAGAGCTGTGCCTCAATCTGCTGCATCGTATCCAGCGCCACGCCGACCACGATCAGCAGCGAAGTACCACCCACGAGGTTGAATGTTGACACACCGGTAATGGGGCCAACGTAATACTGCATTATGGCAATGAAGCCCAGGAACAACGCCCCGGCCAGGGTGATACGATACAGTATCTTGTCAAGGTAATCGCGGGTGCGTTCCCCCGGTCTGATGCCGGGGACCGCGCCCCCATTCTTCTGCAGATTGTCGGCAATTTGCTCTGGGTTGAACGTTACTGCGGTATAGAAGTACGTGAACAGAATCACCAGGATGAAATACAGGAACGATGCAAAATGATTGCCAACCCCAGGGGCTGTGTAGTTTACCAGCGCGTTGACCGCGTTCCTTACTGCGTCTTCGGCGATCCCCAGCCGCGCGACCAGGCCGATGAAGCCCTCTGAAAGCAAGAGTCTTGCAATAGTTGCCGGGAACATCGAAACAGATATAGCAAAGATAATCGGAATGACCCCGGCCTGGTTAACCCGCAGCGGCAGGAAGCTGGACTGTCCGCCATAGACCCTCTGGCCTTTGACCCGCTTGGTGTACTGTACCGGTATCTTACGCTCAGCCTGCTGCACCTTGACGATGCCATAGATGGTGGCCAGGAAGATGGCAACCAGTAGTGCGATGTTGGCAATGGTTATCTCGCGCCCTTCCCACAACTTGTAGGTTTGTGCCATATCCTGCGGCATACGAGTCATAATTCCCACGAAGATGATAAGGGAGACGCCCTGGCCGATGCCGCGCTCAGTGATACGATTCCCAATGTACATCAGGAACATCGTGCCAGAGGTCATCATCAGTATGTCAAAGATCGTGATGAATCTGTCGCCGATAAAAGCGTTCGCCCCACGGAACATTGCAATCATACCGGCTGCCTGCAGCACCGCCAGGGCCACTGTCAGATAGCGCGTCCAGGCCTGCAGCTTCTTCTGCCCCCACTCGCCCTCCCTTTGTAGCTGCTCCAGAGAGGGGATCGCCATAACCAGGAGCTGGAAGATAATCGAGGCGTTAATGTAGGGCATAATGCCCAGAGCTAGGATCGAGAAGCGCTTGAGCGAGCCGCCCACGAAGACATCCAACAGGTCCATCAGCCCACCGCCAGCGAAAAAGTTGGCGAGCTGCTCCTTGTCAATGCCTGGCAGCGGGATGTGCGCACAGAACACGTACAGCGCAAACATCGTAAAGACAAAGAATATGCGCTTGCGCACATCCGGCAGCTTCATCGCCATGGCCAGGTTAGCCAGGCGCTCCTTCATTGCTCAATCACCTCGACGGTGCCACCGGCTTTCTCGATCTTCTCCCGGGCAGTCGCGCTGAATGCATTCGCCCGGACGGTCAGGGCCCTGCTGAGTTCGCCTTCACCAAGCACCTTCAGTCCGTCGCGCAGCTTGCTCACCAGGCCAGCCTCCAGCACCGTCTCTGGGCTGACCTCCGCCCCGCTCTCGAGGCGCTCCAGTTGCCCCACATTCACTATAGACATCTGTTGGCGGAACATCCCAATATTGTGGGCGCGGTTGGAGCGTCCCCGCAAGGCCGGAAGCTGACGATAAATCGGGCTGCCGCCACCCTCAAACCCTACCCGCACCTTGCTGCGATACTTCTGCCCCTTCTGGCCGCGACCAGCAGTCTTGCCACCCGCCCCCGCTTGGCCGCGGGCGACACGCTTGCGGCGCTTGCGACGCGCTGGATCAGGCTGTACCTGCGTCAGGTTCATACTCTTAACTCCTCAGAAACCACCTAGTACTAGTGTCTCTAAAACTCCAGACCGGCTTCCCTGGCCGCATCAGCCAGGGCCTTGACCTTACCGAAGTACGGCCAGCCAGCGCGGTCAAAAACTACCTGCTTGATACCCTTATCCAGCGCCCGCCGGGCGATCGCCTCACCGACGGCCTGAGCCGCTGCAATGTTGCCGGTCCCGTTGAGACCCTTTGCGATTGGCGCCTCACGGGTGCTGGCAGCCACGAGCGTATGCTCGCCATCATCATCAATGATCTGGGCGTACATATGCCTCAGTGTCTTAGTGACACACAGACGCGGACATTCGGCGGTGCCTCGAATCTTGCTGCGCACCCGCAGTTGTCGCCGCCTGCGCCGATCTGTTTTGGCAAGTCCGGGACTCACTGCACTACACCTTCTCAATCTCGGCCAGAGCTAGGGCCAACTGTCTTGTGTCCCACAACGCGTTTCACACCTAGGCAACGCCGATCTTAGCTGCCTTGCCGGCCTTGCGCCGCACGTGTTCCCCAACGTAGCGGATGCCCTTGCCCTTGTACGGCTCGACCTTACGCACCGCTCTGATCTCGGCAGCGATTTGTCCTACTAACTGCTTATCAGCGCCACGTACGCTAATGAGCGTGTTTTCCTCCACAGCAAACTCAATCCCCTCAGGCGGCTCCACCACAACATCGTGACTATGACCCACCCGGAGCCGCAGGTTCTTGCCTTCCAACTGCGCACGGTAGCCCACGCCCTGAATCTCCAGACGCTTCTCAAAGCCCTGGGAGACCCCTTCGATCATGTTAGCCAACAGGCTGCGGGTCAAGCCGTGGAGGGCGCGGTGTTCTTTGGCGTCGGTGGGACGCTTGACCGCAATGTCTTTATCCTCAACCTCGATAGTCATCTCGGCCGGCAGGCGCTGGGATACCTCTCCCTGTGGCCCACTGACCGTGACCACGTTGCCCTTGTCTACTGTTACTTTGACCTTCTCAGGTAGCTGTATTGGTTGCTGTCCGATGCGAGACATCTGAGTTCTCTCCCTGCCATGGCAATGGTGAGTGGCTACCAGATGTAGCCTAGCACTTCGCCTCCGACGCCGTGCTTTCGCGCCTCCTCGGCGGTCATCAAGCCCTCGCTGGTGGAAATCAGAGCGATACCCAGCCCGTTGAGCACGCGCGGGAGGTCTCTCTTGCCCACATACACCCTCCTGCCCGGCTTGCTTACCCGCTTGAGACCCTTCACAATGGGCATGCGATGCTCATCGTACTTGAGCCTGATGCGCATCTCGCGGCCCTTGGCTACCAGTTGATAGCCACGGATATAGCCCTCTTGATGCAGGATGT
Source organism: Candidatus Zipacnadia bacterium (assembly GCA_029821455.1). GTDB lineage: Bacteria > Armatimonadota > Zipacnadia > Zipacnadales > Zipacnadaceae > JALGVG01. The sequence goes on from JALGTI010000001.1 coordinate 25,778, forward strand.
TGGCAATCTCCAGCTTCAGCTTGGACACTGGCACCCGCACATTCGGGTGGCCCACCTGGGCCGCATTGCGAATTCTCGTGAGCATATCTGCAATTGGATCGGTCAAAGCAGCCATCTGCTTACCTCCTGAAATGGCGCTTCGGCTACCAGCTTGATTTCCTAACTCCAGGGATATTGCCGCGTAAGGCGTTCTCGCGGAAACAGATACGACAGATGCCAAACTTGCGCATATAGCCGCGCCGCCGGCCACACAAGCCGCAGCGGTTGTAGGCCCGGCTGGAGAACTTGGCCGGCCTCTTCTGTTTGGCAATCCAGGATTTCTTCGCCACTCTATCAAGCCTCCTGAAGCTGACAGGTCAAAGTCTACGGCGTCTCCGCGCCGGCCCGCAGCGGCATGCCGAACGCCCGCAGCAGTGCCTCCGCTTCCTCGTCTGTCTTTGCCGTGGTCACGATGGTTATGTCCATACCCCGGCTCTTCTCAACATCGTCATAACCCAGCTCCGGAAAGATGAGATGGTCTGTGATCCCCAGGCTATAATTCCCTCGGCCATCGAAGGCGTCAGCCGACAGGCCGCGGAAGTCGCGGATGCGAGGCAGTGCCAGACTGATGAGCCTGTCGAGAAACTCCCACATCCGGTTACCGCGCAGTGTCGCCCGGCAGCCAATGGGCATCCCCTGTCTTATCTGAAACGCCGCCACCGATTTCTTGGCGCGCGTGATGCAGGGGCGCTGGCCCAAAACCAATGCCAGTTCCTGCACCGCCCGCTCCAGCGTCTCGGCCTGGCTCCGTGCATCACCTACGCCCATATTGACGCAGATCTTTTCCAGCCGTGGCGCTTGCCACATATTCCTGTAACCGAAGCGCTCGATTAGCTGGTCACGGACCTCCTGCTCATAACGTTGTTTGAGTCTTGGCTTATCGGCCATCAATCTCGCCTACGCTTTCACTGGCCGCCTTGAAGCTGCGACGCTGGCGCCGCGCCAGCGGCCTGGCGACTACTCATCTATCTGCCGATCACACTTCTTGCAATAGCGTACCTTGCGCCCATCCTCGCGAATCCGATAGCCCACCCGGGTTGGCTTGTCGCACGCCGGACATATCAGCATCACATTTGACACATCCACGGGCCCGGGGCTTTCGATGATGCCGCCCTGGCGCACTTTCTGCGTCTGGCGCACTGCCCGCTTGATAATGTTCAAGCCGTCTACCAGTACCCGACGCTGCTTGGGCATCACGCCGATGACCCGACCACGCTTGGGGCTGTTGTGGAATGAGCGATCCTTGCCGGCCATCACCAGCACCTCATCCCCACGCTTAATCTTAAGGTTGTTCTTGGCCATATCTATCTTCCCCCTGCCCACACCTGGAGCGCCTGCATTCTAGACGACCTCCGGGGCCAGCGAGATGATCTTCATATACTGTTTCACTCGCAGTTCACGCGCCACAGGCCCGAATACACGGGTACAGCGCGGGTTCTTAGTCTCATCCACGATTACAACCGCGTTGTCATCAAACCGCACCTGAGTGCCATCAGGCCGCACTACAGGCTGACTGCAGCGCACCACCACTGCCCGCAGCAGCTCGCCCTTAGAAATCGGGCTGGAAGGGGCAACTTGCTTGGCAGAGCAGACAATCTCGTCCCCCAGTGACGCATAGCGGCTGGCACCGCGCCCCATCACCCGAATGCAGCCGACTTCCTGAACCCCTGAGTTGTCGGTTACCTTAAGGCGTGTCTGCATCTGTATCATCGCACGTTCCTCCGTGCTGCAATGCTTACCCTTCGTCTTCAGCTGCCTTGGCTTCTGCTATGATCTTATCAGCCTGATAGGCGGGCAGTTCTTCGTAGTGTGACAGTTCCATCGTGTAGCTAGCCCGCCCCTGCGAGATGGAGCGCAGGTCAGCAGCGTATGTCCGCATCTCTGCATACGGTACCAGGGCGGTGATTAGCACCATCCGGCCACCAAGCTGCACCTGGTCCTGCGGGTGACCACGGCGCCCTGACAGGTCACTTATGATGTCGCCCATGATCTCAGCCGGTGTCGTGATTTCCACTTTCACTATCGGCTCAAGCAGGACGGGAGCTGCCTCCTCCATCGCTTTGCGGATGGCAATTTGGCCCGCCAGTCGGAACGCAATGTCGGACGAGTCGACCGGATGGGAGCTCCCATCATCCAGGGTCACCCTAACGTCAACCACGGGGTAGCTGGCCAGCGGTCCGGCGGCCAGGCCATCCTGCAAGCCCTTCTGCACAGCCGCAATGAAGTTCGTAGGCACCGACCCGCCCCTGATCTCGTTGACGAACTCATATCCTGCCGCACGAGGCAGCGGGTCGAGGCGAATCCAGACATCGCCGAACTGCCCGCGACCGCCGGTCTGCTTCTTATGCCGTCCCTGCACGCGCACCGACTTAGTGGCCGTCTCACGGTAGGGAACCTGCGGCTCGGCGAGCGTGACATCCACATCAAACTTAGCCTTGAGCTTGGCAACGATTACCTCAATGTGTAGCGGCCCCATGCCGTGGACGACCAGTTCCCCGGTGTCCTGCGAGCGCTCGAAGCTAAAGCCAATGTCCTCTTCAGCCAGCCGTGCCAGCGCCGTGGAGAGCTTGTCCTGGTCGGCGCGGGTGACGGCCTCCATCGCCACGGCATGCATCCCGACCGGTATGGGCGGCATCTCATAGACAATTAGGCTCTTGGGCTCACAGAGCGTGTCGCCGGTTACCGTATGTTCCAGCTTGGTGACACAGCCCAGATCCCCGGCTGCCAGTGTTCCGGCAGTCTTCAGGTCCCTGCCCTGGGTCACCGAGAGGCCGCTGAGCTTCTCGCGCTCGCCACTGGCACCATTCACCACTGTCATATCGGTCTGGGCCATGCCCGAGACGATGCGGATCAGGCTCAGCTTGCCCACATAAGGATCGGTGAGCGTCTTGAAAACGATTGCGCTGAATGGCTCGGAGCTATCGCAACTGCGTGTGATCTCTGCATCACTGCCCGGGCTCTTACCTGTCCAGGCTGGTGCCTCTACCGGGCTGGGGCAAGCGCCGGCCAGGAAGTCCATTATCACCACCGTGCCAATGTTGCGCAGCGCCGAGGCGCACAGCACAGGCATAACACTGCCGGCGGCAACTCCTGCCTTCAGCCCCGTAATCAGTTCCTCTTCGCTGAGTGTATCGTTCTCAAAGAATTTCTCCATCAGCTCATCATCGCTGGCCGCGACGGCCTCAATAAGCTGGCCTCGCGCCTCTTTGACCTCATCGGCCATCTCCGCAGACACCTCCGCCACCTGCGGCGATTTGCCATCCCCGCTGATGGCCTTGTTGCTCAGCAGATCAACGATGCCCGAAAAGGCGCTTTCGACTCCGATGGGCAGATGGATTGGCGCCACTTCAATACCTGCAAGCGCCTCCCGAATGCTGTCGAGGCTATTCTGGAAGTTTGAATGTTCCCTGTCCAGCCGGTTGATGACACACACAAGCGGCAGGCCCATCTCCCGCGCAGTAGCGAAAACCTTGCGAGTGTGCACCTCGACGCCGGCTGCTGCGTCAACCACCAGCAGCGCCGCGTCCACTGCCGCCAGGCACGGCAGCACCTCGGCAAAGAATTCCGCATAGCCGGGCGTATCAAGAAGGTTCAACTTTATCTTGTCATGGTGGACGTGGGCCAGGGCAGGCGAGATGCTGATCTGGCGCTGTCGCTCTTCTTCGTCAAAGTCAGTGGTAGCCTGGCCGCTGTCCACGCCCCCCAGCCTGCTAACCTCACCAGCCGTGTTCAGCATCGCCTCCACCAGGGTCGTCTTCCCGCAGCCACGATGACCGATCAAAGCAATATTCCGTATGTTTTCGCTCTCAAATAACGGCACAACAGCCGCCTCCCAGATGCTATCTAAAGCAAACGGGTTGTTATTCAGCTCGCGCCAGTACGCGAGTAACTCGCCACGACTTGCTCCGGCTCAGCGGCCGGCATTCGGTTATCTCCACCAAGTCGCCGGCCCGGCAGGTATTGTCTTCGTCGTGAGCCTTGTACTTCTTCGTACGTCGCATAACGCGGCCATACAACGGATGAGGCGTCAATCGCTCCACCGCCACCGTGACCGTCTTATCCATCTTGTGGCTGGCCACCACACCTTGGAGGGTTCTTCGCCTCCCACGATTATCGTCGCTCATAGCTATTTGCTAACCCTCTCTATCGCGTCGGCAGGCAAGTCACTTATCGCTGGCTAATGCTCAGCTCGCGCTCACGCAAGATAGTGTTAATCCGCGCGATAGCCTTGCGATACTTGCGGACGCGCTTGGGATCCTCAATCTGACCCGAGGCCAGGCGGAAGCGCAGATTGAATAGACTCTCCGTTATGTGTCGGCGGCGGTCGCGCAGCTCTGCGTCAGTGGAGTCGCGCAGTTGCTCGATGAACTGCCGCGTCGTGTCGCAGCTATCAGGCATATCCCTCGTCCTCCCGCGTCACAAACTTCGTCCTAATCGGGAGCTTGTGGGCGGCCAGCCGCATCGCATCCCTGGCCACATCATCAGGCACACCGGCCATTTCAAACATTATGCGACCGGGCTTGACGACGGCCACATAATGGGCGACAGCACCCTTTCCCTTGCCCATCCGCGTCTCAGCCGGCGTCTCTGTGACTGGCTTGTCGGGGAAGACTCGGATCCAGATCTTGCCGCCGCGATGGGCGCGGCGCGTCATCGCCACACGCGCCGCCTCAATCTGCCGTGAGGTCAGCCAACAGGGCTCCAGAGCCTGCAGCCCATATTCGCCCACTGTCAAAGCGTTACCGCGGCTAGCCGTGCCCTTCATGCGGCCGCGATGCTGCTTGCGGTACTTCGTGCGTTTGGGCATCAACATTCGCTACTACTCCTCCTCGGGCTTAGCCTCGGTATCCTCTTCGGTGTCAAGCACTGCCACGATGGACGCCTCATCGGCCTCCTGCGGGGCGGCTGTCTCTGGTGCCTCCCCTTGCGCTCCAGTCTCTGCAACAGCTTCCTCTCCTGCTTCTGTGGCCGGTTCTTCGTCAGCCGTCGCGGTGGCCGGCACTTCCTCAGCCACTTCCACTGTCGGCTGTTCACCAGCTTCTGCGGCCGACACTTCAGCCTCAGCAGTTATCACCTCAGTTGCAGCCTCCTCTGCCTGCTCTTCCGCTTCAATCTCCTCGACAGCGGGCTCCGGCTGCTTCGGAAGGATATCACCCTTGTATATCCAGACCTTCACACCGATGTTTCCGTAAGTCGTCTGCGCCTCAGCAAGCCCGTATTCTACATCGGCCCGCAGCGTATGCAACGGCACCCGGCCTTCGGGCCCCACGGCCTCAGTGCGCGCAATTTCAGCCCCCCCAAGCCGTCCGCTAACCATGGCGCGAATCCCCAGTGCACCAAGCTTCATCGCCCGCTCTACGGCCTGGCGCATTGCGCGCCGATAGCTGATACGGCGTTCGATCTGCCGGGCGATGTTATCTGCCACCAGTTGCGCATTAGTATCGGGGTCCCGCGCCTCGTCCACATTCACCCGCACCTTGGCATCGGTCAACTTCTCTATCTGCTGCCGCAGCCGTTCCACATCCTGCCCGCCACGACCGATCACCATCCCTGGCTTAGCGGTCTCAATGTTCACCGTTACCACATCGCCCATCCGCTCAATCATTACTGCTGATATGCCGGCGTCGCCGTGCTGCTTGGCGATTAGCTGGCGGATCTTGAGGTCCTCAACAAGCTGCTGACGATAGCGAGGGCCCTCAGCAAACCAGCGACTGCGTGACTGGCGGATTATGCCCAGACGCAGGCCGTATGGATGAACTTTCTGTCCCATCAACATCACTCCCTGGCCGCTGGAGGCTACTCTTGCTCTACTTCGTCACTGACAACCACAGTGACATGACAATTGCGCCGCACCATCCTGTCAGCTCGCCCCCGTGCCCGCCGTTTGATGCGCGGAATCCTGAGCGCCTCGCCGGCATACACCTCGGTCACCGTCAGCTCCTCAGGGTCCATATCGTGATTATTCTCAGCATTGGCCACCGCCGACTCCAGGCACTTGCTTAGCACGGCCGCCGCGGGGCTGGACTGCACCCCCAGGATCGCGCGGGCCTCCGCAAGCGGCAGTCCCCGGATCAGGTCAGCAAACCGCCGTACCTTGCGCGGCCCAGTCCGCACCCATTTCGCTCTTGCGATCGCTTCCATCACGATGACTCCTCGACCTGGCTTAGGTCACGCTGGTTACTCGTTCGCCGCGGGATGGGCGCATCCCCCGATATGTGCGGGTCGGGACGAACTCACCAAGCTTGTGCCCCACCATATTCTCAGTAATGTAGATGGGCACGTGCTTACGGCCATCGTACACTGCGATGGTATGCCCAACCATCTCCGGGAAGATCGTCGAGCGTCGTGACCACGTCTTGATAATGCGCTTCTCCCCGCTAGTCTCCATCGCCTCGATCTTTGCCAGCAGCTTGGGATCCGCATAGGGACCCTTCTTGATAGATCTGGGCATACAGTCAGCCTCCAGTGGCCACTGGTACTTGCGCCTTCGCCCCTACCGTTGTGACCTGCGTCGTCGCACTATGTACTTGTTTGATGGCTTGGTCTTCTTGCGCGTTTTCTTGCCCAGTGTCTTTTGCCCCCACGGGCTACGCGGGCTGTCCATACCGATGGGTGCCTTGCCCTCGCCGCCCCCGTGTGGATGGTCCACAGGATTCATCGCGCTACCGCGCACTGTGGGCCGCACACCTCGCCAGCGTTTGCGCCCCGCCTTGCCATCACGAATGTTTACCTGATCAATGTTCCCCACGCGTCCCACCGTGGCTCGACAGGCGGCTGGCACCATTCGCATCTCACCGGAAGGCAGGCGTAACGTCACATAATTGCCCTCACGTGCCATGAGCTGCGCGCCGGCACCTGCACTGCGCACTAACTGTCCGCCCTTGCCGGGCTGCATCTCCACACTGTGCACCACCGTCCCGACAGGGATGTTCTGAAGCGGCAGGCAGTTGCCCGCTCGTGCAGGCACCTCTTGTCCCGAGATGACCTGCCTACCCTTCACCAGGCCCTGAGGTGCGAGGATGTAGCGCTTTTCACCATCCTGGTACTCCAGCAGCGCGATATGTGCCGAGCGTCCTGGATCGTACTCGATCGCCTTCACCACGGCCGGGATGTCGTCTTTGTTGCGTTTGAAATCAACTACGCGTAGCAGCCGCTTGTGTCCTCCGCCCCGGTGGCGCACGCTTATCTTGCCACCCACGTTGCGCCCCGCCTTCTGCTTACGCGGCATCGTCAGGGTGCGCTCCGGGCGCTTGCGGTCAAGCTCCGAGGTATCGGAGGCAATGTGGAAGCGCCGACCTGGCGAAGTTGGCTTCTTCTGTTTGACCGGCATTAGCAATCTCTCCGTTTGCGCACCGACTCACTAAGTAATTTCGAACTCGGCAATCCGCTCACCGGGGACCAGTGTCACGATGGCCTTCTTCCACTGGGCCGTCTTGCCGACCCTGTGGCGATAGCTGCGGCGGCGTGACTTGCCGCGCACATTCATCGTGTTGACCGAAAGCACATGCACGTCAAACAGTGCTTCCACCGCCTCGCGGATCTGGATTTTGTTCGCCTCCGGGTGTACCCGGAAGTGATACTTGCCCCGGCCTTCGGCATCACCCATAGACTTTTCAGTGACGATCGGCTGAAGTATGATGCCACGGTAAGAGCTTGTGGGCTCAATGTCAGGACTCGGCATCTTGTTTCTCTCCAGACTCAAGGAGTGCCAGCGCCGACCGCGTGATGACGATGTTATCGGCCCACAACACCTCGCGGACTGAGAAGTGTGGCGCGGGGCGCGGGATCAGACCAGCGACATTGCGGCAGCTTTTGTATATCCTGTCATCCTCGGCCTCCGCTGGTCCCAGCAGCAGCAGCATATTACCGCGGACTCCGAGGTCCTCAAGCATTTGCACTACGCGCTTGGTCTTGATCTCATCGAGCCGAATCTCATCAAGAATTGTCACCTTCCCCGCCGCTATCTGAGCTGACAGGGCGCTATGGAGGGCTTGTCGGCGCATCCTGCGTGGCATCGCGACCCGGCTGCCCTCGCCCCGGGGGCCGTGAGCCTTCGCCCCGCCGACGAACAGCGGCGCACTCTGCGCACCGTGCCGCGCCCTGCCCATGCCCTTCTGCCGGTACCACTTGCCGTGAGTGAGCTTGATCTCAGAGCGCGTTTTGGTGCGGCCTGCCTGGCGCTGCCGCGCCTTCGCTACGGTCACCAGAGCCTGATGGATGAGGTCCTCGTTCAGCTCCGCCCCGAATACCTCCGCACTGAGCTGAACCTCACCCACCTTATCGCCCTGCATATTACACACCGCTGCTTGCGGCATACGGCTTCATCCCTTCAAGTGTCACCAAGGGCCTAGGCGTACCTGCTACTGGGGCCCGATGATCACCAGGCTACCAGGGGGACCGGGGACTGCCCCTTTGACCACTAACAAATGATTATCCCTGTCAATCTCAACGAGCTCGAGACCCTTAACTGTAGCTATCTTGTTGCCCATGTGACCGGGCATCCGCTGCCCTGGGAATACGCGGGCCGCATCCGTCGCTCCGGCCGACATCGGCGCGCGATGCACCTTGGAGCCGTGGCTGGCCGGTCCGCCCTTGAAACCGTACCGCTTGATCACCCCGGCAAAGCCGCGGCCCTTGGAGGTGCCTGTTACGCTTACGCTCTGGCCACGTTCGAATAGCTCAACGGTTAACTCCTGGCCAACCTCAAACTCCTCGTCGTCTGCGACACGGAACTCGCGCAGGTGCTTCAGCGGCGCGAGATTACGACTCTCGAAGTGGCCGGTCATTGGGCTATTGGTGCGGCTGCGCTTGGCCTCCTTGAAGCCTACCTGGATTGCTGAATAGCCATCGGTTCCCACCGTCTTACGCTGTACGACCGTGCACGGGCCAGCCTTGATCACGGTCACGGGCACCGCACGGCCGTCTTCGGTGAAAATCCGCGTCATTCCCATCTTGGTGCCGATCAATCCTGCAGGCATGCTCTTCACCATTTCCAATTCATCTGCGCGACATCCACAGCGCCCCGCTGGCAGGGCTAGGCCAGGCCACCCGTCCTAATGGCAATGTCTACCCCGCCGGGCAGGTCCAGCTTCATCAACGCATCCACGGTGCGGGTTGTGGAGTCGAGGATATCTATCAGGCGCTTGTGGATGCGGATCTCAAAGTGCTCCATACTGCGCGAGCTGCGCCCGAGAGCAGTGGGCCGTACGATGCAGTGCACGTGCTTCTCCGTTGGGAGGGGGATGGGCCCGGCAATGCGCGCTCCTGTGCGCTCCGCCGTCTCCACAATCTTCTGGCACGAGCGATCCAGTACCTCATGATCAAAGGCCTTCAGTTTGATACGGATGCTGTTGGTATCGGCCATTTCCTGCTACTCCTCCGGTTGGACTCGGTGGCGCGCCGCTGTTATGTCGGGTGTGTCTTCTACTTGATGATTTTAGTTACAACGCCTGCGCCGACCGTATGGCCACCCTCCCGCACCGCAAAGCGCACGCCCTCCTCCATCGCAATCGGCTCGATCAACTGCCCCCTCAGCGTGACATTGTCCCCCGGCATC
>JALGTI010000096.1 GCA_029821455.1 Candidatus Zipacnadia bacterium
GATTGACCGCATCATCGCTGAGCCGCCGGGAGGAGCCCACAATGACCCCGATGCGGCCGCCGCGCTACTCAAGCAGGCTATCACTGAGGCGTTGGACGATCTTGCCACCATCCCATCTGACGACCTACTGGAGAGACGCTACGAAAAGTTCCGGCGGATGGGCGCGCCGGAAGGCTACTAAGCCTGCAACGTAGCTCCGCTTGCAGCGTTCGCTACTCCCACAGCTTCACGAGGCTTTCCAGCACCTGGGCGCGGTGGCAGGTGCACGTCCGGAGACATCCGGAACGCTTGCCCGGCAAGCCCCGCCTACACGTGTTGCGACTATGAAGGGAGGTACCAAGAATACTAGAGAAAAGAGGATGACCGACTATCACCTCTGGAAATTTTTTGTTAGCCACAAGAGCTAATAGAGGATATTTCATCCGCATGTCGTATTAAGAGACAGACCGTGATACCTGCAAAGTAGCCGGAGGGATGAGGAATGCCTGCCCATAAGGTACACAGACGAATTGCGAAGGCGCTAACAGGCGACAGCCATGACGAGGTACATAAGGCCATTGATGCCCCGTATGGGCTGCTTGGCCGGCGGCATCGCTGGCTTTTTCATGGCCTGCTTGCGCCGATCATAGGTGCGCTCTCGGCCCAGTCGAAGGGGAAGGACCCTGCGTCCGGGGCAGCGGCCGGCGTGAGTCATATTGCGGCCGACTGGTCACAGACCGGCCTCAGAAAAGGCCTCAAACTGCTAGGGATAGGTCGAAAGCGACGCAGACGGAAAAAGGGCTGGCTGGGGCTGCTAGGTCTGTAGCGCCTCCTCCTCCACCAGCTCTTCATCGTGGAACGCCTCGATGGGCTTGTTGATGATACGCTCTCTATCACGGCAGGGCCTACTGCTCAGCGCCGGGGTAACGGTCACCTTCCTGCAGGCCCCACACCTCAGCAGGTTGCCAGGTGTGCTGGCTGCCGCGCTTGACCTGCACGTACAGCCTGCCGTCTACGTCTCTGTAAGTTGGCCAGAGGTAACCATCCCGGTGATATAACACCAACTCAGCTGGCCGCTGCCGAAAGTGGGCCCACCACACTATTGCTACGATCCAGCTTATCACGCCGAGAACCATTATTGCTGGCCCGACCTTAGGCCCGGTGAGCATGGCGATAACACCTGCTATGCCAGTAAGCACAATCCAGGCGCCACACCCGAAAGCACAGCCTTTCAGAAACTCCGGGATTGCGTCAGAAGCCGGCGGCTGCAGGAGTCGGCCCTCCGGTTCAGCGGCGGTTTCGGATTCAAGCTGCACATCTAGGACCTCTTCACTGCCCACCGCCCACTGTCACCGCCTCCTAGCGCCTTGCATTCTTGTCAAAACCATGCCTGCTGGAAAGTCATTTCTATAGGGCCTCGGGAGAACCACAAGGAAGGCTGCCAGACGAACTCAAGGCCTGAATGCCACCCGAGAGGGACCTCGTACGCTAACCAGCCTTGGGTGTAGCCACCGGGGTGAAGCTTCACGCCTTGTAGTGGGGGACAATCATCCCGGAGGGTCGCCTCCCCGGTAAAACTCCCGGTGTACTCCACGCCATTTACGATGAACGAGAAATCCCACGAATGTACGGGCACTTCGGCGTTGGATTGATTCGATATGTACACATAGACGCCGACGAAAGTATAGCCTTGCTCTGGTGACCACAAAGACCCCCTTTCGAATGCGCTCTGAGTATAATACGCATTGCAGTAGACTACGCCACCGGGTGCACTGGGGGCACTATAGCCAGAGGAGGGTGAAGTGGGTTGCGGAATTATGGGTGGAGGCGGCATTGACCAAGAGTGGTCTTGGGGGCTCGCCCTTTGTGGGGTGGTCTGTCGTGATGTTTGCCTGGTAGCTGTGGGGGGGCGGATTGGTTCCTGGGTTGAGGGCCAGCTTGACGGTGCCGTAGCCTCGTGTGCTCTTGTCGTTGCCTGCCCAAGAACAGGCAACAGGATCGTGAGCATGTAGACAACTAGGCCGACGCTACCTATAGCGCCCAAGACAATCCCGCCTATTGCCATGCCACTGTTTTCCTGCTTGCGGTTAGATGCAACGCCCGCCCAGATCGCGAACGGCCCAGCTATCCCCATGCTACAGAAACTGACAATGCCTAGGATTAGCGAGACAATAGCCCATGTTGCCGGCTGTTGCCCAGGCTGCTGTTGTTGCGTTGCTGGCTCCGGTGACGGGCGGCTAGGTTGAATTGGCGGATACTCCTGCTGCGCTTGTTGTTGCGCTTGCATTTTCGCACACCGAGGGCACTCCTCGTCGAATGGCCCCATTGCGTAGCCGCATTTTGGGCAATCTATACCAACCTCCTCCTTATGCTTGCAACGCCTCCGCCACCACCTCTTCATCGTGGAACGCCTCGATGAGCTGCTGCCTCAGGTCGCCACCAGCCTCTCACCCACCTGGGCCTCACCCCCGCTGAGTTGCCGCAGGCTACTCTGTAGCTCCCTGCTCCCTTGGGTGAGTGCCATGTGCAGCGGTTTGCGGCCGGCACTGTTCACGGCGTTGGCATCCGCGCCGTGATCCAACAGCAGCTTCGCTACCTCTATGTGGCGATTGCCGACTGCCCCGTGTAGTGGTGTCCACCCGAGAGAATTACTTACATTGACATCTGCGCCGCGATCCAGGAGCAACGTAGCCACTTCCAGATGGCCCCACAAGGCGGGATACATGAGCAGTGGCTGGCCATATTCGTCCTTGGCGTTCACGTCGGCCCCTTTATCTAGCAGGCGCTTTGCTGCTTCCAGGTCTCCGCAGTAAACTGCGTTGTGCAACTTCTGTTCTCGGCTTTGGCATCCCGTCACGAAACTCAGGACCACCACCGGTACACACGCTACTAACATCCAATACCACTTCATTGTGCTTACCGCCTCCGGTTTGTGGATAGGCCTGGCACGAAGCCACTTGGCCAGTACCTCGGCCACCAACTCTTCATCGGCGAATGTCTCCACGAGACGCCTGCTGGTATGCTTCGACGTTGGCAGGACTATTCCTGCAAACGGATTTGAGCGTCTATGTGGTGTGCGGCCAAACCAGGATGGCTGCCAGTACCCTCTGCCACTAGCCCGTTGGGTTATGATGGGTGAGAAATCCCCGGCCAAGCAGGGACTCCGGTCCTTGCCTCTTACTGACGCCCAATGCTGCGCGGTGTAGAGGAGGGCGCTGACTGCTCACTCCGTCGCGTGCCTCAGTATCCGTCTGCCCTTGCGCTGCAACTCAAAGACGCGCTTCGTGCCCTCCAGTCGCACCTCAAACCAGTCGTGCTCACTTCGCACCCGTGGCTTGGCCGCCTGCGGGGCGAACAGCAAGACGAGCAGATCGTCGTCTCCCGCTGATGCAAGCACCCGGGTCGAGGCAACCTCGGCGTCCGCCAGGAAACTCTTCCGACTCGTTGCAGCCAACCCGCCCGGATAGTATGGCACGCTCTCGTCCTCGAAGCTCGTCTCGGCGGGGTAGACGCTAAGCACCTTCACTCGATTGGGCCCTGCCTGGAAGATCGCGCCATTGGATGCGACTTCGATCAATTCCGTGGGGTTCAGCTTCCACAGCATGGCTCCCGCACCGGTTTCACCCCGAAAGCCACTCTCGAAGTCGACCCGCAGCGGACGACGCCGTGGGCAGCACAGCTCGATGCTGGCGATGTCACAGGGCGTTCCCGTGCTGGGAAGCTGGCCGGCCGCGCCGAATGCCAGCACGGTGTTGGGCTTGACATAGAAGGTCCGCCGGTTTTGACGGGCCAGGCCCTGGCTGTCGGCTCCCACCTCACCGAAGGTGTCAGCGTCGTCGAAGCGTTGCACATGGCCGTCCAGTTCCACCTCAATGAACGGCTCGCCCTCCGGGTCGTTGAGCCCACCCCAGCGCGCGGCGATGTCGTGCCACTTGCCGGCCTTCAACTCTGCAATGCGCGGCTGGATGGTTGCGTACACCGCGGTGTACCTGTGGCTTTGCACCGAGAACGTCAAGCCATCAGTGCCCCAGAAGCCCAGGTTGAAGCTATTGACCTGCGACCCAAGTCCAGTGCCCGGAATACTCATACCGGTATTGAACAGTATCTGCGGGCGGTCGGGATCAACAGGCTCCCTCAAGCGCACGCGCATCCGTACTTCACCGGCATCGGGATTGAAGTACGGCTCGCGTGGGTACTGGAGGTAATCATCGCCATCAATCCTGGCAAACGCCTCCCCTCCCTCGCTGAGCAACTTCGCACCTCGCGGCTTGCGTTTAAGTGCGACCAGCAGCGCTGGCGTCTTTCCACGCAGCAGCCAATACTCGTGCCGAACGCGCCGGGACTCGGCGGCAATCGTGTCGAAGTCTTCGTGCCGCTTAAGCCCACGCAACTGGGCCACATACTCGTTCTGCCCGCCGACGCATGGCAGGCTGCCGCAGCCTGTGGGCGAGGCCTCAGCGGCTCCGATCGTCCGCAGCAGCGGGTGTCCCGCCCACTGCACGTGCAGGTTGCTGTACCCGTGGGCGACCCGGCCGCTGTACCCCGATATCAGCGCCACCAGGGACCTCGTCTCCCAACTACTGCGCAGTATTGCCCATCTGTCGTCACGAGCCCCGGTGAAAGTGCGAGATGGTGGCAAGGACGCCTTGCGCACACGGGCTTTGAAGTCAGGATCGTAGTACATGTATGCATATGGCCCCAGGGCGTACATGCACTCGGCCGACGCGTTCTTTGTGCCCACGCCCAGGCAGTGTATGCGCCCCAGCCGCGGATCCCTCAAAGCGATGTCACGCAGCCCAGCATCGCCGGCTTCCTGGGCGAGGCGCAGCAGAACGGGACTGCATTCGTCAAGCTGATTTGTGCCGGCGCCGGTCAGCAAGTTCGCATTGGCCTTTGGGTAACGCTCATCTAATATCTTCCGGGGGAGGACGAGATGATAGCGTATCCAGGTCAGGGGGGTGGTCAGACGCTTTGGGAATTCCTTGTACAGATCAATCCCGACGACGTTACGCAGCGCGTCGGCGAAGTGCAGCATCCACGCGTTCTCAGCGCCCCAGAAGGTTGGCCCGTCTACTGCTTCGCCGGCCTTGCCGCAGCCGTTGGGCATGATTGCAGCGCGAAAACGGTCTATTACCGCTTGAACCCACTCTGCCGCGTCGGGATGCCGGCCCAGCAATTGGATGGCCGCGACTCCGAAGTGTCCGTTGTCAACCACCGGATGGTGGCCAGCGGCCGCAGAATGCCTGCCCTGGTTTACCTCTGGCCACCACCGCTTCAGCAACTGAACCAGGCAGTTGACGACCTTCTGCTCCTCCGGGCCCGTGAGTGCGCCTGCCAGCCAATCCAGCGCGACGGCAAAGGCCTGCATGTAGCGGTTGGCGGTATAGAAATGCTCCTCAACACGGTCGCTGTGTTCCCAGCCGGCCGCCGCAAGCAGCCATTCCTTCGCCTTCGCGAGCCATCGCTCGTCGCCGGTCATACGCCACGCGAAGCTATACTGCTCAATCATGGCCGTCGCTTCCATGCTGGTATACCAGGTAATGTACAATTGATGGAACGGATGGGGGCTGTGAGGACGTTCAGGTATACGCTTTGGGGGACGCCTGGCCTGAAACTCCTCGCAGTCCGCGACGATATTGCGTAGGATGCGTTTGCGGATAGGATCCGTGGGAGGTGGGAACTGATAGTCGTCATCCCCCACCGCATGATAAAGCCGGGGTCGAGTCTCTCGCAGCGGCCTTACAGGAGTTGCCATTTGCACGCCTCCATCATCTACTGGGCTAGGCCCAGTCTGAGTTATTGTCGTTCAAGCTGTCGCAGTGCGCGCCGTCTCCGCATGACCTACCCCCTACGTTCAGGTAGGAGCAGTGCGGGTAGGTTTGCCTTGTGACAGCCCGTGCACATGCACGGGCCTGCAATTCGCCTCCGCACAGTGCATACCTCCCCGTGTGCGCCCACAGACCCCTGCGATATGCACGAAGAGGCCTGCAACGAACTGACATGAGACTGTTGGAAAAGTCTACGCTATATTATAGTGGGGGGGGAGTCAAGACAACGGCAGATAACGGCAGAAGAAGGCCCACAATGCGCTTATGCCAGCGAAGCATCTGTTGCGCAGAATCGCCGCGGCGATGATTTCGGCCATGCCATCGCCGTTCACGTCGGCCACCTGATGCAGCTATAGGTCTGGGACTACCCGTTCGACACCCTGGCTCCCTACGTCGAGCGGCAGTTAGCGCGCCTGGGCTGCACTGTGCATCGTCCACCAGGTCCGAGCGGGCCACGCCGTGCTCCTGAACTTCACGATAGCTGCCTTCCCGAACCTGAGCTCTGAAGACACTCGGGAAGCAGCGGCCGAGTTCGTTGCTGCGCTGCTGCACCTGGGCGGCGTGCAGCCACAAGTAACTCTCAACGACGCGGAGGTGAGAGCAAATGAAGCAGCACAGT
Organism: Candidatus Zipacnadia bacterium; assembly: GCA_029821455.1. Classification (GTDB taxonomy): domain Bacteria; phylum Armatimonadota; class Zipacnadia; order Zipacnadales; family Zipacnadaceae; genus JALGVG01. The sequence continues at coordinate 6,427 of JALGTI010000096.1, forward strand.
CGGCAGATAGAGCCAGAGGTGCTCCAGGATTTGCAGCAGTTGGCCAGGCGGCAGTGCTCCACCCCGGTGCTGTGGCGCGCGCGGATAGTGTTGGCTTTTTTCGAAGCTGCAGGCTATCGCCAGATCAGCCCCCGCTTTCGCTGCTCGCAAGCCAGCATTGCCCGCTGGGTGAAGCGGGTTCGCGCTCAAGGCGTGGCGCTCTTTTTGCCCCAGACTGTCCACCACAGCCCGCGGGCAGTGGGCTGGCCCAGGAACGGTGGACCTTGCAGGCCCTCCAAGCGTTGTGTGCACGTCAGACCGGCCAGCGCCCCAGCCTCGAGAGTATCCCCCGGGCGCTGAAGCGCTTCGGCTACTCCTGGAAGCGGGCCAAGCGCACCATCACCAGTCCCGACCCCAACTAGCAAGCAAAAAAGGGGCAGTAGCGAAACGCGCCGTCGCCATAGCGGCTTTGGCGCGTCGGCGACTGCTGAACAAGCCGCCGGCCGGGGCCACCGTCCTGTACGCCGACCAGAGCGACGTGGGGCTCTCCCCGCCGGTGGGGCGGGCAGCACCAGCCCGGCACGCACGGGCGCAACCAGAAAGTCTACCTGTTTGGCGTGAGGGTGGCCTTCAATATTGGGTGGTGGGGCGACGCGCTGGGCGTGACACAGAAGGAGCCCGAGCGAGTGCTCAAGGTTGACCCGGAGACCGGCCAAATCCAGGAGGAGGTACGGCTCGGTGAACGGGTTGGCGATGTGGCCGACGTGGTGCAGGTCAAAGACAAGTTGTGGGTAGCCGATGGTTGGCAGTGTGTGGTACACGTAGTGGATCCAGACAGACCAGAGGGACGCGGGCTACGAATCCTCGCGGTTCCGTGCCAGGACTGGTCGGTGGATCTTACGATGACAAACGACGGCATCTGGCAATTCGACGCCGGCTGGTTCGACATGGGCATGCCAATCCTTGTGAAGAGCGAGCTCGATGGCAAGAGCTTTTTGGAGTGGTAAGACCTCGCAGTCGCCGTTGCCAACGCCAAGCCTCTGGACATGGCGGAGAAGCCGTTCGGTGACGATATGCAAGGGCTGGCCTGGGACGGAGTAAATCTCTGGGCCCTGGACGCGAAAGAGAAGCGCAGCAGCACTATCCGCAAGTCCTGCTCGAGGATGTCGTGCAGGACTTCAAGCGTGTGACGAACGATCTGGAGGGCCACCAAGCGGTGGTGGGCGAAACAATCTACGTGCAGCCGTGCGTGTACCTGACCACGCACCTCGTGGAGATATGGGCGGCCGGCTGAAAGGAGATGGACCTCGATACGCTGGCGGCTGTGTCCGGAGACTCGGCCTTGTTCGCCTACCAGCCGCAGACCTTCATGCCGGAGTACGCAAACCTTCACATCGGCACGGACAACCGCATCGCCAGCGCCACAGGCTTCAGATACGAGTGGGTGCCAATCGAGGGTCCGGACGACGCCTGGCAGGTCCTTAGAGAGAGCCTCGACTCCGGTCGGCCCATTAACCGGTGACATTACGAGAACTTGCTTCTCAGTGGGTACCAGGACACCGCAAGGAAGGAAGACCGACAGGTCTTCGTGATGGCCGAGGGGCCGACACTTGTGCGAAGTGGTGGACTTGCGAGCAATCCGCCAACTGGGTCGCGGAATGGAGCCACGGCAGTTTGGGCCGCCACACGAAGCGTGTCCCGAAAATGGCGCGAAAGAAGGTCGCGCTGCAGGTGATGAGAGACCTCGCCGAGTGGAGCGAGCGGCCCCCGGTTAGCGTCCGCCAGCAGTACCCGGATGCGAAGTTCGGTCTCGCCGGGATTCAGGCCTACGCCCCCGCCATCGAGACCAAGCCCCAGCAGCACATGGACTCCGCATGGCACGGCTGCCACGCGGTCAACCTACAGTGGACGGGCCGGAATTCGACGGCCAACTATCTATCGGGCCTGGCCAGCACGGATACGCTTGCGCCGGAGGCTAACGAGCATCTCCTCGCCGCTGCTAAGGAGTATGGGGCCGCCTTTGCGACGTGGCAGGAGTTCTATTGACAACTGCGCCACATCGCTCCAAAGGAGGCGTGGGACAAGGAGGAATACCGAGTGGCCGGGGCGGCAGCAGCCCAGCGCTGGCTGGTAGGAGAATTGATGTTGAGTAGCAACCTATATACTAAATCTCGACTTGGCGCTGAGCGCACACTCACACTCAGAGTATTCCCTCTTAGGGCCGGATCTCCTGTTGGAAATGAGTAGCTAACAGAGCTTCAGGCCAAAAGACTCGGGCAGGGAATGACATTCACTACTGGAGGATGATTACTATGAACAGACGAGAATTCCTTAACAGGTATGCAACCAGTACCGCAGGGGTTGTGCCACTCGGTGGGTTGGCAGAACTTGCGGGAGACAGTCACCGCAGCGTTGCGTCGGTTGGGAGCCCCCCTTTGGGCTCTACAGCCGCAACTATCCCAACCGCCAATGGCCAAGAGCAAGAGGCGGGCTCGAAATGGCAAGAGTTGACCCACTGGCTGTGTAGAGACGTGCAAACGGACAAAGGTTTTTGGTATTCGCATCCGCTATTCGAGATTGGCGGCTTGACAGCGGAACAACTTTTTGGGGTCCCTCACCCCAACGGCCTCTGCATGCTTTGGCAGGTGGGGCACATTGCCCACCGGGAGCGGGTGCACATCGGCAGATTCCTCGAGGGCCTTGAGGGAACGATAATACCGCCCAAGTACGAGGTTTTTGGTACCGAGTGGTGCGCGACTGAGGAGGTCCGTCGCTGCGTCGGCCGGGCGCGGGACGTTCTTGCGTGGCTCCGCGATGTACGCAAGACAGGCTCGGAATACGTCGCTTCCCTGAGTGATGACGATTCTCATACCGTGCCGCCACCGTCGGCATTTGACCAAAGCGCGGCTCATTGGCTTCTCATCACAGTGGCGCACACCGCCTTGCACATTGGCCGGATTCAGCTTCTGCGGGCGCTCATTGAGGGCAAGCACGAACGCCCATGCTGAGGTCTGCGCTTAACATGAAGAAGCGCAGGGATTCAACACGGCACCCAGACATGAGGGGAGGCAATTCCGAGGGAGCGGCCTTGGCCGGCTTTCTGCCGTGCGTGGCGCGTTGGTTTCGGACAACGTTCGATAAGCCTGCGCCCGCTCAGACCATGGCGTAGCCGGTCATCCGTCGTGGTGAGAATACGTTGCTCCTGGCGCCGACCGGCTCTGGCAAGACGCTGACGGCGTTCCTGTGCGCTATTGATGATCTATACCACAGAAGCGAACGGGGCGAACTGTTCGAGGGGATCCATGTTCTGTACATTACCCCCTGAAGGCCCTGGGCAACGACATCCACAAGAACCTGCTGCAGCCACTGGCTGGTATTCGCGAGGAAGCAGCGGGAGAGCTGCCCGAGATCCGGGTCACTGTGCGCAGCGGGGATACGCCGCAAAGCGCGCGCGCGTCGCCGGTCCTCTGCAGGGCATCGGGTGCTCCGCCACGCTCAACCCTCTGGAAGACATCGCGGCGTTCCTGGTGGGCTGTGAAGAGGACGGCCGGTCCCGGCCGTGTACTATCGTGAACGCCGGCATGCGCAAAGACCCAGACGTGCAGGTTATGGCCCCGCTTCGCGATTTCCTCGAGGCCAGCAATACTGCTCTCTGGTCCAGCGCGTACGAGTTGCTTCTCGAGGAGATATCTGGGCACACCACAACGCTGATCTTTACCAATAGTCGCTACAAGGCGGAATGCACAGCTCTTCGCCTGGACGAACTACCCAATCGCAGCGCACGAATCAGGGCCCACCACGGCTCGATGTCCAGGGAGACTGGGTTCGAGGCGGAGGACGAGCCAAAAGCGGGCAAGCTGGACGCCCTAGTGGCAACGGCCGCATTGGAACTGGGCATCGACATTGGTTCGGTGGATCTGGTCTACCAACTCGACTCGCCCAAGTCGGTTTCCACCGGTCTGCAACGGATTGGGCGTGCCGGTCACCTGCTCGATGCCACGAGCAAAGGCCGAGTACTCATCTTCGAGCGCGACGAACTGCTGGAAGCGGCCGCGATTTGCAGGGCCATGACGGCAGGCCAAGTGGATGCGCTTGGGATCCCGCACGGTTGCCTGGACGTGCTGGCGCAGCAGATCACGGGAGCCGTTGCTGCCCGTGACTGGCAGGCTGACGAGCTGTTGGCGTTGATACGCCGCCCGTGCGCCTACACCGGACTTTCACAAGACCAGTTTGACGCGGTGCTGGAAATGCTCAGCGGTGATCACCCTTTCCAGATGGCCCGGGGGCCGCGGGCGCAGGTGCTATGGGATCGCGCGTCTGGCCGGCTCTCGGCGACTCGCAGCACCAAACATGTCAGTTCCATGAACATTGGCACTATCCCTGAGACCGCCGAGTATGAGGTGGCCATCGCCAGCAGCAACAAGCGCATCGGCACTGTGCAGTCCGAGTTCGTGGACAACTGCCTGCGCCACAGGGACGTGTTCGTGATCGGCAGTTCCTCGTGGCGCGTTGTCGGTGTGCGCCGGAACCGCCTGCTGCTCGAGGGGGCCCCTGGGGCAATGCCGACAGTGCCCTGGTGGCTGGGGCCGGTGGGCTCCCGGACGGTCGAGGCTGGCAGACGCGTAGGCATCCTGCGGCGCGAGATGGCCGCCCGACTCGACGATCCCCACCTGTGCGAGTGCCTGCAGGATGAATATTACCTCTGTCCTGACGGTGCGACTGCGACGGCCGATCATGTCCGGCAACAGCGGGCCGCCGCCGGAGTGATCCCCGACCACGAGACCCTCCTTGTTGAGACCTGGGGGCCGTGCCCGCCACGATCGAGGCTCTGGGAGAAGTGGTGGATGGCGACGTGGCGGAAATGCTACTTCTGTTGGTTCGGGAGGGCCGCCTCGCGGCCATACGGGTACCCGACTGCTAGCAGGATCCGGTGCGGTTGGTGGCGGCCGATCTGTGGCGCCAGTACCATGATGCGTTTGGGCTTGGGTGCAGCGGTCAGAGACTATCGGTCCTGCTGCCACGGATTGAGGATGGTGTCATCGCCGGCTTCGATACTGCCAGTGCCACTGAGCTGATCCCGGCGAAGTGGCGCAAGAAGCTGCCGCAGCCGGAGGCCGCGCGAATCGCACTGCGTTCTTTGATGATGTCCTGGCGGGGACAGGCGTTGAGGAAGGCCCGGCAATGCGCGCCGTGTGGTATCTGGCTTGGTGCGGCGAGGTCACCTGTGACACGTTTGAGTGCGTACGCTATGCTAACTTTCAGGCGAGCTCTCCGCATGCTATGACCTGATGAATACCCCCCGCAAGATCCTCAGCGCGCGCGAGACGGCCGAGCGGGTCATCGAGCGCATGAAGACGAGAAAGCTGGATCCAAGACTGGGACGCTGGTCTGCAACGGAGCGGCTGGTGCCGCCAAAACGACCCCTGCCTGAGGTAGATATCGTCCGGCGGTGGGCCCATCAGTTGTTGGCCCGGTGGGGTATTGTCACCAAGGACATACTGGCCGCGGAGGTGGCGGCACCGCCGTGGTCGGCTCTGCTGAGGGAGGTCTTCCCGAGGCGATCGAGCTCCTGCGCGATTGTCGGGCTAGGCGCAACGACAGGCACGAACTCGGATATCTTGCGGACGAACCGGTATTGACCGTTACCACAGCGAGTCGCCGCCCGTCCAATACGGTCCCGAGTGGACCATCAGGCGCGCGCCGGAGGCCATGCAGCCAGTCTTGAAACGTTTACTGGCGGTTGTCGTCTCGGAGCTCAAGCGCGCTGGTTGGGAGCTCTCCTGGCACGAGGCCGGACCACGGGCCCACTACCGGCACTCAGTCCGGTTCAGAGCGGACTGCCGTCAGCGGTGGATCAATGTGGGGAGCCAGAGCCGTTCCTGGTCTAAGTTCCACAGGACGATACGAGTCGAACGCTTGGAGGATGTCAACGACGCGTTCATTGCCGAGCTTCGCTGCTTCCTCGACACCGCGCAAGAGGTGACACACCAGCTTCTGGATGATACCGACGAGGAGCAGGGCAGTGGTTAGAGGCCGCAGTAGTGCACTTGACGAAAAGGGCGCCAAAGCGACCAGCGTTTTCATAACCCGGGCGAGCGTGCGCCTTGTGAAGACCTGACAGTATCCGAAGCGGACCGGATTGCGTGCGACGTCACTTATCGTGTGAGGGAGGAAGAGAATATGAACGAGAACATTATTACAATCAACCGTGCGCCAGTACTGACCCTGTGCAGCGCCGTCGTAGCCGAGCAGTTGGGCTACGATCGCGACGCGGCCCTGACCTTGGGCAAGGCAGTGGCAGGCCTCAATGCACAGACCAAAGGCCGTATGATCGGCATTTCTGGCGAGCCCAAAGCCCCCGAAAGAGGCGGCCCGCCCAAAAAGGTCGGCCTGGCTGAAGATTTCTGGGTAGAAATCTGCAACCGACCAGTCCCCACCAAGAGCACCGACGACGGAGTCCGGGCAGTCATCAAGGATAAGCCAATCGACCCCGAGAAGGTGCACAAGTACCTCGCTGCGAAATTTGCCGATTTTCTGGGTAGCGTACGCGAGGCTATGGCACAGCTAGCGGCGGCCTTTGAGCCCGAGGAACTTGAGGACGTAGCGTACGCGCTGTACGAGCAGTTTCGCCCCAAGATCGCGTCGGGCAAGCGCGGCCGGGGCCAGAAGGGCGAACTCGACCTGGATTTGCTCCATTCCCTGGCAGGTACAACCTGAGACGAACTCTGCGTGCCAAGATCGGCGGCACACAGCGGATTGGCACTACCCGCCTGAAAGGACGGGAAGAGTAGGCGGTAGGCTCCCAGCACGAGTCCGAAGATGAACCAGAACGAAGTGCGTCATCAGGTCATCTCAGTCTTACTCCAAGTTGGTGGGCCTCTCACCCAGTCTGCACTTGCAGTTCAGTGCCGCATTGCGGAAACCGACATCCGTGCGGTGATAGGGGAAGTCGTACACGACGGTCTGGTTATTGAAGGCAGACTGCTGCGCGGCGAGCCGCCGACAGCAATGCCTTGCGCCAGCGGTTGGCCGACCGCGGAATCGACCTGATCGCCCCCGAGCTGCGCTGCCGCCGCAACAGGGTCCAGGACGGAAGGAAGCTGCGTCGCTACCGGCGCCGCTGGAAGATGGAGCGGGCTTTCGCCTGGCTGGGCAACTTCCGCAGGCTGGTTGTCCGCTACGAGCGCAAGCTGCAAATCTACACCGCCTTCTTTCATCTGGCCTGCATCGTGATCGTGCTCAGAGCACTCCTAACATGGTTTTGAAACAGCTTCTAGTCCTTGTCGTCCTCCGAAAGAAGATATCATAGAGCGGA
>JALGTI010000097.1 GCA_029821455.1 Candidatus Zipacnadia bacterium
TATCTCGCTATATGCTTGCTCAGCCATTGCCTGGTAGTCGTACGCCGTCCGGCCCGCCGGCCCCAGAACTGCGGCTGTGTAGAACTGAGGCGATTGAGTCAAGACTTGCACCTTGAACTCAGCACCATCAGGTGTCGTTAGCGTTCGTGATGGCAGGCGCTCGCCACAGCCGCACAAACACGTCAGGCAGAGGGCCAACAACAATCCCCTCGCGCCCATAGCTCTTCTTCCCTTTGATGCAGATTGGCAGGCCTGTGTGCAGATCGTGTGCCTGCCATATATTACATAACCTCGGATTTGGACTCCGAGGTTATGTTGCATAGCTCTGTCAATCTTTTTTCAATCGCGCCGCACCCGCTCAGGGCGGGATGAGGCAGTAGTGATAGCTCCCCCAAGTCCTCTCCGCCCCAAGGCCGTTGCGCTCTGCTTGGCAGGTCGTTGCTGGCCGCTGCCGCCACTGCTCACCAGGCAGGACTCCACCCAGCAATGTCTAGGATATCATCATGGTTGACCATCGCACCCCAGTGGCTAAGCTGCCCTTCACTTTGCCACTTGGCATGGCCGTCAAGATAGCCCAGGTTACACCCGCCGTTGTGCCGCATCTCGGGAGTTGCCCAACAGCAGCCCGGGACGTTCCAGGGATTATTTGGATTGCAGGTCCACCAATTATAGTAGTAGTGACTGGGGTCCATAGGCGTCTCAACCCAAAACACACACTCGGCGGGATGCTGAATCTGCGCAATGGGCCAGTACGCCAGCCAGCCACCACCCCACATTTGCTGCAGGCAGTTGTTGTAGCCATAGGAAGTGTCATGGTATGCAATCACGCTCGTGTCGGCATTGGGGCACCACCAGACTCCGTCGTTGCGGACGTACGGGTCGTATCTACCGTGGCCGCGCCACAGCGCCCCAGTCGTGTCCCACAGCGATGGATCCGTGCAACAATTCTGGTGGAACCAGTCAAGGCCCGGCTGGCCCATGTGATAGGCATACCCTCCGAAGACCATCTCGTCGTGGTCGCTGGCATACATCAGCACCGCCAAAATGATTTGCTTCATGTTCGACAGGCAGGATGCTTGGTTGGCCTTCTCCTTGGCTCTGGCGAACACCGGAAACAGGATGGCGGCCAGGATCGCGATAATCGCGATCACCACCAGCAGTTCAATCAGAGTAAAGTGTCGAAGTCTGCGCATGATAGTCATCCCTTTGCTCTTTTTGAGTTGTAAGCCACAACGCCTCCGTGTTATGTCATCACCAGCTCGGGAACCCCCATTCTGGTGGGGGTGGCCAATACAAATTCGGGGTGCTCCAGGCCGCCTGAGCGCTCAGCCACTTGGCGTGACCATCAAGGAAGGCGAAGTTCGAGCCGCCGTTGTGCGGCCAACTGCTTGAGCCGTGCTCACCGTTATCCCATGCGCCAATCACCTCCCAATACGGGTCGGTGGCATCGCCGGCGCAACAACCGGCAACCGCCGGCCCTCCGACCCCCTTACACCAGTCGCGTACGGCACCGGTAAAGCCCGCAAAGCCCCACTCAAAGCAGTAGCCGGGTCCATCGAGCATGATACAGGTTTCAGCAACAGTAGGGATCTGGCCCAGATTTACGGCCTTCCACCAGCCGCCGCTAAAAGTGCTGAGCCAACTGAATATGTCGAAGTTAACCGCATAGCTGCACTTGTCCCTCAGCGTGGGGCATTGCCAGATCTGCAGGTTCATGATATAGGGGTCGAGCAGCCGTGGAATGCCGTAGGGCTCGCCGTACCCCGGGCCACTCTCCCAGATGTACCAGTCGGGCACATGGTAGTACTGCCACAGCCTCTGATCGTGGTCCGTTGCGTACATGTGGATGGCCGTCGCTATCTGCTTGATGTTGGACAGACAGCTCGTCTGTCGCGCCTTCTCCCGTGCCCGGGCAAACACCGGGAACAAGATTGCTGCCAGGATCGCGATGATCGCAATCACCACGAGCAGTTCAATTAACGTAAAACCTCGCCTGGAGTGAGCTTGTCCAAGTCTGCGCATCTCAAACCCTCCTCTTAGTTTATTTACAATCTACCAATACTAGTCTAGCACAGTTTGCGGGGCGTGTCAAGCGGTTCCGCAAAGTTTCTTGGAAAGTTTTTTGAGTAGGCCCCTGGGGCGCTTCCAACGCCTGCGGCAGCCTCGCAATGGACACCTCAAATCCAACAACTCTACTCCAATTCGGGGATTGCCGATGTCCAGGGCGCCGCCCCGCCTGTCTTGCGCGTCATGGAGACGTCAGGCATCTGGAGCTCGAGCGCGTCAGGCGATGCGATAGTCTCTGCCAGTTCGTTGGGCGACACTTGAGCGGGCCCGATGACGAGCTCAGGAGTGTTGTAGGTCTTGAGGAACGAGTCATAGAAGCTCGGATCTTTTTGGGGCAGGAGCACAGGCTTGCAGGCCTTTCCAGCCTCGTCAACGTAGCTCAAGTACAATCGGGAAAAGAAGCCGTCGCGCCGCTTGCTGCTGAACGCGAACCAGCGGCTGTTACTTGACCACGAATGCCAGGACTCAGCCCACCCGCTGCTGATTTCCAGGCACCGATATTCCCCAGTCTCCAGGTCCATCAGGTACAAGTCACTGCTCGGCGAGCTAATCGGAAAGCAGCCATATTCGCACATACAGACTAGCAACAACCTTCCGTCCGGGGAGATCCGGGGCAGCAGAATGCTCAAGCCCGTCTCGGCGGACGAGAGCACGGTCTCCGGCTCGCCCCACGTGTCAGTCTCAATGTCGTAGCCGATCCGCAGGAGATCATAGCGAACTTCATCATAGTGTTCGGGCGGGACAGTGTCGCGGTCGGCCCACAGAATGGGGGCGCTACAGAAGTAGAGGTATCGGCCATCGGGTGACCAGGTTGGATAGGTCTCCAAGCGGTCGGGGTCGGAGATTGCCGGGGTCGTCTTCACCGTTTGAGAGCCGACCTCGTAGTAGACCAAATCGGAGTCGAGGTCGAGTACACCACGCATCTCAACCCCGGCGAAATGCACGAACTGTGTCACCTTGTTGAGCGAATACGCAACCAGCCGGCCGCTCGGGTGCCAGGAAGTATAGCCAAACTTCGTACCGACCTTAGTGACGACACCGTCTTGGCCAATGAGGGTACAGGAAGGATCGGTGTTCGGCCGGATACCAATAGTCATCCTGTCCGTGCGGTTGTTATGAAAGGTGTGGCAGTTAAGGCAGCCGGTGCCGAAAGATTCGCCGTGCAAGAGAACCGTCTCGTCGTAGCTGCCAAGATCTCGCTGGCAGACCACCATCGGTTCCGCGTAATGCTTGTACATCAGTTCCATTAACCGATATACCAAGTAACTGTCAATGTCCTCACGCGCGATGGTAATGGTGATCGTGTCAAAGCGATACCAGCGCCTGTCGCGCTTTCGCACATAAATGTCCCACAACAGATCCTCGCCCCGGTTGCCCTCCAGCAGCTCTTTCCACGGCCCCGGCGGGATCACTATGTTGGGCGACCGGCTCAGAATGGTGATCCCCTCGCCTGTTGTTGAGTATATATTGACACGATAGTGCGTCCCAGGCTCTTGCACCAAAAAGTTCAATGGCGCGATGTTCGGCGGGATGACGGTGTGCGTATAATCAGGGCGGATGTGAGGGAGCCGGTGCACAGCGGCATACTCGGCACTGACAAAGGCAGCCTTGCGTCGCGCAAGACTGACCGCGACGATGACAAGAGCCAGTAGCACACACAGCAGAATCAACCACAGACGTCGCTTCATCGGGGTGTCACCCCCGACGCTCCAAAGAAGTAGTAGAAGAAATACGTATCACCGAACTGTTGCGCAAGTGCTTCCCAGGCCCCGCGTCTGTCAGCCACATCGAAGAACGGAGCTAACGTTTGGCAGAACTCGCGATACGCCTGACGCGTTTGAGGGCTGATCTGCCGGCCATGCAGGGCGACTTTCTGGCCCGAAATGCTCTCATAAATAAGGATCGCCTCCTGGTAGTGCCGGGGGATATCGGGATAGTCAAAACCATCCAGGCGCTCGAGTTCTTCAACGAGCTTATCGAGCCTCCAGTTCAAGAGATGAAACGCCATTTCGTATTCGAAGGCCATTCGATTGTGCCTGTTACTGTGCAGAAGCTCATCGAATTCATCCTGTAAGGACCGCAGCAAGAACCCCGGCTGCTGGATAGTGGCGATAGACTCTCTCACAGGCATAACCGAGCGGATGTGCCGAATCTGTGGGTCTGTAGACCAGAGAGGGTCGGCCTGCAGACGGCGCAGAGCATCTTTGGCCCAGTCGCCGTAGTACATGTAGCCGCTCAGCGCGCGCAAGAAGACTCTGGCGGCTTCAGTCTGTCCTTTGACGATGTTTATCAGCGCGAGCCGCTTGAGGATTAGTGGATGGTGGCCGAAGATCGCCAGGGCATTGCGAGCCTCGTGCTCTGCCTGGTTGACCATCCCGAGTTCAAGACTCAGATCGCCAAGCTGAAAAAAGTATGACGGGCGCCAGTCGAACGGTAGCATGGAAGGCGACTCGATGATTTCGACTGTCTCGATATCCAGCGGCACTACCCGCTTGATGTTGCGGTCGACCCGCTTGCTGATCCGGCCCCAGCTAAGCATAAAGCCTACACGGTGTTGAGGGTAAGAGAACATCTCGTAGGGGAGCTCCCCCGTTTCGTACAGGGCCCGGGTGACGGCGTGCATGCTCGCAGGAGTATGCCGGTCGCGGCGGAGACGGCCCGCCTCCTGCAATACCTGCGGCCACATCTCCTGGCCTGCAAACCCGGTTATCCGGAGCAGCGTCCTATTACTACTGTCGAATGAAAGCAGGACAGCGAGGGCAGCGGCGACGAGCACAAGCCCCAACTCAAAGACCCGTTTGCTCTTCAGCTTGCGCAAGCCTGCCAAGACCATCCGTGTGCGGGAGGGCTTCGCCTTTGCGGTTGACGGGGCTCCGCAAGGAGATTGGGCACCGCGAGATGACGCGGCGGTTTGGGTCATCGGTTCTGGGCCGATGGGACTACGCTGCTTCCTGGCGTCGGCCACCCGCACCCAAACTGTTCCCCCCAGAGCGGCCAACAGTAGGAAAACATAAAGGCTAAGAACAGTCAGCTCCCCTGTGGCCTCGATACTCTGGCGCAAGGCCAAAAGACGAGCGCAAGCATCAACCAGAGGGACGTCGAAGACGAATGTGCCAACGGCGCAGGGGATGACCTCGGCAAATAGGAGATAGCACAAGCCGAGGAGCCGCCCCTGCTTGCTCCGGAGCTCGAAGACCGCGCAAAGCAGTGGATAAAGAAGGTACGCCCCGCCCGCCAGGTAGTATAGTGGCCCAGACAATGCCAGGAAAACGGCGAGGCGGACCGCGCTGCTGCGGTGGGCTGTCCGCACGTAAACACAAACTGCCAGGAGCGCGACCAGTAGCGCCACAAGCATGCTTAGTTGATGGCTGTAGTGACTGCATAGAATCAGCACCAGAATCCCCGGGACAAAGCGCACCACGGGAACCCGCGCGCCGACCACAGCCGTCATGAAAGTGTTCGTGGTCAAGCCCAGGAGAGCAGCGACGGTGGTGATGATCAGAGCGCCGGCCCACGGGTAGTAATAGCACTGGGACAGGAGCGCTGACAAGTACTCGACCGGCCCACCGGGGCGAAGGAGCAAGTCCATGAGAAAGGACGGACTCCGTGAGAATGTTGGAAACAAGAATGTTCCCACACCGTGAAACAGCAGACTGGGGTCAACCCACAGCCAAACATACAGATAGAACATGAGGAAGAACACAACGAAATGAAAGGTTGGCCAAATGTGGTTTGGGCTCGCCTTTCCCATCGGACGTGTCGTCGTCATTTCGGTCTCCGCGCGCTCACGCCGCTGACCGCGCCGAAATCCTCCGCGTGGCCCCAAAGGTTAAGACTATCGCCTCGGAACCTCTCGCATGGATACCAACTTATCTTCGAATCATAACATCGTCTAGTCGATACGTCAATTCGTCGGTGGCCAGCGGCAGCGGGTCGCCTGGCACTTGGCCCGCCTTGTTCACAAAGCTCGAGAGAGAGGGAATGCGCAGGAGCAGCGAAATAGCGTGGTGGCAAGCAATGGTGCCGCCGCAGGCCGCTTCTACCTTGAATACAGAGTGTGCCGTCCAGAGCTGCTTCCTCTTCTGCCACAGCGGCGCCCTGGATGACGTTATACTCACACAGCGATGCGCCTAGTCAGGCGTACGTACCGCGATGCCATCAATCTCCAACAGCAGCTCGGGCCGGCATATATCAGCGGCGACGTAGATACTGTTCGCCAGAAGCTCGCCTCGGTCGCCAATGAGCTCGCGCACTAGCTTCACGTCGTGCCCCTGTTTGATGAATACTGTTGAAGAGACAAAATCGGCGAGTGTCATGCGCCGAGTGCCCAGCAGAGAAGCGATGTTGTCAAGCGTGCGGATCACCTGGCCTTCAAGATCTCCAACGCAAAGTGACTGTCCCTCCTCGCCAACGGCCGCTGTCCCGGAAACATAGACGGTCTCGATGCCGCCAAAGGTGATGGCCATCCCTCGCGAAAAGGCCGAGCCGTAGCTGTAGGCCTCCTTCTGGCGGGGATTATGCAAGGGCTGGACGCTAACGTACCTCCTTCCCGGTCCGGCCAGGGCAAACAGGTCCAGAAGGCAGTGAGCGGGGCCAGGGAGCCGCGCCCCAATCCCAGTGCTGGCCGGTGGCCAGCTCGAGCTGGTTTGAGCGATCGAGCGAAGCTGGGAGTAGAAATCCGAGCGAATCGGATTGAACTCGTCGTACCACTCAAGAATATCTGCCAGGTAGATCCACGTGCGTACTACGTCAGCGTACGAGCATCCGGTTGCACAGAGTATCGCATCGGCCCGTGCAAACATGTCACAAGCCTCTTGCTGGCGGCTCTCCGCAGTCCCGCGGCCAGAAACCCCACTGAGATATACATGTTGAGTGTCGCGGTGTTCGAAGGCTACTCCCGATAGCTGGTTATCGTCATATATCGGCGAACATTCGGGCCCGGCGACAGCATATAGGTAAGTCCCCGCCAAGCCCTCGTGATCACACGGCGCGCCCTCAACAAATGTCGCTGGCCACAGCCGACAGTCAGCCTCAGTGGCAAGAAGAGCTTGACGTTGGGCAAGGATTGCCTCGCGGAAGTCCGAGTTGCCGAATATACGCTCCTGAACACCACTGGCACCCTGCTCGCGTAACCAGGAGCCGAGAGCGTCATACACTTCCCCGGCCTGCGTCGCTGCGTCGGCGGTGCCTATGGCATCGTGGGGCACACACGTCGCGTAAGACTCGCAAAGCCCAGGCCTTGTGACTGCCGCCCAAGCTAGCGGACCGGCCTCGTGCCAAGCAATACGCGCAGCATCCATATCAGACGAATCGCTCATTGGATCTGTCCCTTTCGACCTGCAAGGCAGAAAGCTACCGGCCTGGAGGCCGCTTCGTGGGATTTCGGTGCCGTGCGGGAGTATATGCCCTCCGCGTAATGCGTGCTCTGCGGCTCGCGAGAGCGCGCATGCTATCTGGCTGGCTTTCGGTTACTGCCTCCGGTGCGCCACGGAGGCAGTCGCCAGAGCTCTACGCTTCACAAAGTACATAATCCCCGTAGCGCAAGACAAAGCTAATGCTCCGAAGGCGACCATAGCCACCAATACATGAACGTGCAGCCAGAGTCTGTTTTGCAGCGCCGGCAACAGTGGTATACTTGCCTTGGCAGGCAACACCATACATGCGTACATAGTCAGCCCTAGTACGATAATAACAACGAATGGCCCCAGTGCTTTGGTTCCGGTTGTCTGCTCGACAACTAGATGGACAATAGATATACACCACACGAAACATAGTGCGAAGTCGTAGCGGCTGGTCAAGGGGAGGCGCCCCGCCTCATGGGTCCGCAAGGTTAGAACTGCTGTCAGCGTCAACAAGCCTATCCCAGCCAACATGGTTGCGGCCTTGCCGACAATGAGGTTGCGCGTTGCGGCGAAGATAGAGTATGCTAGCATCGCCAGCACATAGCCTGTAATGAATACCTGAGTCAGCCAGGTTTCGGCCAGACTGATATCTGCCCAGCCGCCGACCTCTGACCCTCTGCCATGGGAGTGCAAGCTCGGTATGAGGCCGATTCCGGCAAAGCAGAAGAGAACCGTAGCGAACCCTATGATGGCGAACGCCGCCGCTGGGCCGCCGCACCAACCTCGGCGAAGCCGGCCGTGGAGATAGGCTGCGTAGATCAGCCACGTAACTAGCGCTGCGGTCTCCTTGGGATCCCAGTGCCACCAGCGCCCCCAGGCAGCCTGACCCCAGACTGCCCCGGTGATAATCACCAACGTCAGTAGAGGAAAGGCAAAGGCTACAATGTTATAGCTCAATTGATCTAAGGCAGCCAGGCTGGGAAGATTCCGTACCCAAAGGCCGGCACGACCACGCCGGCCCCCGAGGGCTTCCTCAGTACCAGCAGATTCTGCTTCGACCTCGACCCTTGCTTCGTTTCTCTTTGTGGTACTCCATTCTACGCCCGACCTGGCAAGCTGCCTATTGACCGAATTGATGACACCCTCCAATACAGTAGCCGGCTGCTGCGCTACTGGTTCAGCGCCCGTGCTAGTACCCTCGAGAGCTGCCAGGGCCACCTTCACCTGCTGACCAGTCTCGGTAAGTTTGGCCAGTACCGTGTGCGGTCTCAAGTAGAAGGTCATCACCAGGCCCACAAATAGAGCCACGAAACCTAACCATACCACTGGCACACCATAGTCCCGTCTCACCATAAAGGATGCGAAATGCCGTACATCGGCCAGTTGTATCGTACCGCCATCGCAAGTGGCAACTTGCCCAAGTCTAACCCATCCGAGGTCTATGAGATCAAGCCTTCTTGTGATAGAACGCGAAGCCAGAGTAAGCCTTACGGCCGGGTTCTTTGGAAACTCGGACTGGGACCCAACAATCTCCCCGTCTCGCTCCACGGCGTCCGGAACGAAGGCAGTGGCGATAATAGTTCTTTGACCGTCCCCAATGAATGCCTGGCACTCCTGCAAGGGAACCTGGTAGTATCGCGTACGGTCCGGTGAGTTGCCTCCCGTTACTGCCAGGGGCAACTTAACCACTTCAACGGCGCCACTTATCGGCCTTACCCTTAGTGTGAAGCCGGCCAGGCCCCAGGAATGCTGGAAGAAGCTGAAGTGGTCATAAGTCAAAGGCTGGTTGACCACTACAGTCTTTCGTTTGGCCTCCTGACCACGATCCAATATGGTGAGGTCACTCTTATATGCTTTGACTGAGCCGTCCTGCGGGTAGTATTCGATTGAGAAATCGTTTAGCTTCAGTGCAAACTCAAAATCCCCATCGGGATCGATGTACGTTTCCCCCTCGGCTATTTGGATTGTCTTGTTCACTGCCAGACCCGGCCACTGTCCCAATACTGCCCCCACGGCAATCGCAAGTACAGAGAAGTGAACGAGTATGATACCAAAGGCTGCGTAGGGCCGTTTTCGCCCTATGAGCCACCGGAATTCGTCTCCACCCACAGCAGCCTCGACCTTGTACCCTCGGTCGCACAAACCAGTCGCCAGTGCCGCCTGGGTAGACCGAAGGTCGCTGGCTACACTTCCTTCGACACTGGCAGTGCTATCAGCCTGCAAGCGACGCTGCAACACGCTAAGCTCCGGTTCTACGGAGTCACGACGCCTTAGCCCCCAGATCTGCTTCGCACGAGCTATAACATTCAGCGGCAGTAGGGTCAACAGTATCACATACCACGCTGAGCTGTAAAGGTGGTCAAGTCGGAGGTGACGGATAACACTGGATGCTAGCTCGTCGTATTTGTGGATGTAATGCTGTGGCGGTTGCCCCTGAGGGATGACGATTCCTACGACGCTGCAAGCAGCAATAATGACCAGAAGGTAGAAGATGGCACGCGGTGACCCTAGGCTTCGCCAGAACGCTGCCACTAGGTCACCGAGGCCAGCCTGCAGTCCAGCTTGCTGTTGCCCGGCCTTCCGCATCGGTGTGCCTCGTCTTTACAGATTCTTGTGTCTGTCCAAGCTTACGCGTGCCATCTGCGGTCAGTTCCTACTTGCCGGGGATCACATGGTAGTAATCTGAGCCGCAATCGAGCGGTGGCTGGTTGCGATGATGCCACTTGGCGTGACCATCCAAGAATGCCACGTTGGCACCCTCATTGTGCCTATGGTCAGTGAGCACCGCCATTCCCACTTGATGCCCGTCCCAGAAGGCTGTAGTCTCGGATGGGTATGGTATCTCGTTCAGTGATACAACCTCACCCGGCGGCATTCCCGGAACCCTATACGCAAAGGCGGCCTTGTTCCACCCATAGCTGTAATGCCCAAGCCCAGGGAAGGACGACAAGTTTACCGACCCCTGGGGATCGCTCGGGCAAAACGCAATCTGCTGGTTCATCACATATGGTTCGAGCAGTTCTATTGTGGTCCAGCAGTAACTCCAATCTGGTTTACATGTTACCGCTATGGGCAGATTACCATCATAGTCCTGAGCGTACATCAGCACGGCCATGGCAAACTGTCTGACATTAGACAGGCAGCTCGCCTGCCGTGCCTTCTCCCGTGCCTTTGCAAACACTGGGAAAAGCATCGCCGCCAAGATAGCAATAACGCCGATGACAACCAACA
>JALGTI010000098.1 GCA_029821455.1 Candidatus Zipacnadia bacterium
AAGGCCAACGCCCCGCGCCTGCTGGCCCTCGACGACGGCGACCAACACATCAGCCCGGCGATAATCTGGGCCTGCGGGCTCATCCTATTGGTGCTGCTGGTAGCGGTGGTTCCCAAGAGCTCGCAGCTTGAGGACTGTGTGGTCGTCGGGGATTTGCCCGTGCAGGCGGTGCGTGTGGTGGCGCTCAACAACATCCAGGGCAAGATGTTCAACACATATCGGTGGGGCGGGTATTTGATTTACACACTCTGGCCGCAGCATAAGGTGTTTATGGATGGCCGCGCTGATTTGCATGGGGAAGCACTGTACCGGGACTACGAACGAGCCAGTAAGCTGAAGGCTGGCTGGGAGCGAACTCTGGACAGGTATGGAGCGAACTCTGGACAGGTATGACATCCAGTGGCTGCTTATCGAGGAGAAGTCGCCACTGGTGCGGGCACTGCAACTGCTGCCCGAATATGAGCAGATCTACAGCGACGGGCAGGCCCATCTGTTTGTGCGCACAGACAGCCTCAACCGCGAGGTCTATGAGGTCTTTCAGGCAGGAGAACTGAAGCTCCCGCCACCACTTGAGACACCTTGAGGAGTATGTCGGCGGCCCGGTCCACGGTGTCAGCCCTTGTCGGCCGCATCCGGATAGATGAGCACCTTCAGCCCTTCGCTCTTGTCCATGATTTCGAAGGCCTGCTGCCACTCGTCCAGAGGGAAGCGGTGGGTGATGACCCCACGGCACCGGCACATCCACCCCACCGACGATCCCAATGGCCCCGATGCGTCCACAGCGGCGCACAATCCTCAACACATCGGCAATCGCTGCTGGTGAGCCGCTGGTCTCAAAGACCACGTCAGCGCCCTCGCCGTCACTGAGGTCCAGCACAGCCTCCCCCAGGGATTCTTTGCTGATGTCAACTATCACGTCGGCTCCACATTGACTGGCGATTGGCAGGCGATGCCGGGCGCTGCGGCTGGTGCCGCTGACCACTACCGCCCGTGCGCCGGCAATCCGGGCAAGCAGCAGGCTGATGATGCCGATGGGCCCCGGGCCCTGGATGACCACCAGGTCACCCGGCATCACTGTGACCCGTTCCAGTAGCCCGTGAATACAGCAGGCGGTCGGCTCCATCAGCGCGGCCTGGTCGAAGCTGACATTCTCAGGGATGCTGTGGAGAAGCCGCGCCGGCATTACCAAGTAATCGCTCATCGCCCCATTGATGCCGATGCCAGGCGGGCGCTTATGAGGGCAGACGTGGGAGCAGCCGGTCTGGCAGAGTTGGCAGACCCCACAGGAGCCGGTGCGGGTCTCACTGACCACACGCTGACCGACTTCCCACCCTTCGACGCCCTCTCCGAGCTTGGAGATGACGCCGGAGAATTCGTGGCCCATCGTGATAGGTGGCCAGTAGGGGTGGGCATCGTCGCGGATATGGATGTCGCTGCCGCAGATGGCTACGGCCTGCACCTGTATCTGTACCCAGCCGGGCGGCGGCTCAGGAACCGGGACCTCGCGTATCTCCACCAGTCCCTTTCCACGAGCGTACTTGACAAGCGCTCTCATTTCAACCTCCTCAATATGTCTACATTTGGAAGCAGATTCCTACCAAGCCCACTGAAAGTCCCATGCGGCTGGCATGGTTCCGGAGATGGGTTTCCCCAACTGGTGGCACCCGGCCTGCCTCCTAACCTGCCCCCTCGTCGCCTCTCTGAAGGGAGGGGGAAAACGGGCCGTACGTGGCGCGGGCTTGTCCCCGTAAGCTTCAGCGGCGGGGGACGTACCACCTGCGGTTGTTCCGTACCGCAGGCATCCCTGCCTGTCCATGGCTATCGTGGCGCAGACTTCCAACCTGCGGAGACTTGCGGCAAGCTCTGGGTCCGGCGGTTCGGCAAGCTCACCGTCCTGTCTTCGACCCTGTAGTTCGACTAGCTCAGAGTGGTGGGCAACGCCGAACCACAAGCTCAGTCCAGTAAAGGCTTTGCTCTAATTGAATTGCTGGTGGTGATCACGATTATTGCGATCCTGGCAGTCATCCTGTTCCCGGTCTTTACCCGGGCACAGGAGGAGGCGCGTCAAACATTGTGTCTGGCTAACGTCAAACAGTGTGGCTGGGCTCCCGCCATTCCGCAGTCGCTGGGCCAGTCTATGAATCCCGCTGAATTCCCCATGATAGGTGAGGGAGATATCTCTGGAGCGTATGGTAGCTATCACTTTGACTGCATGTAAGGGGACGCAACCGCCCCGCATAGCGGTAGCTACGCCCAACGCCAACTGACCCCATTGCTTTAGCGCCAGAGGAGTAGCTTGACGGCGAGGCAATCTGCTGCTACGCTCCCTCCACACATACGTTCAATTCTTCCTGAGCGACGCTTACTTGGAGGTTAGTATCATCAGACGAGGCATGGCTATGAAAGCCCGCTCCACACTTGCGCTGCTGGTCCCGATACTGGTGCTTGCCTGTACCACCGCCGACGCAGCGGTGGAGATGGTCAGAAACGGCGAGCCGGTCGCGACCATCGTCAAGCCGGCGTCACGGATACAACCGGTTCTGGACAAGGCCGCCACCGAACTGCAAAGCTACATCAAGCAGATGTCAGGGGTGACGCTGCCCATCGTCACCACCGGTACAGAGGCCCAGGGCAACCTGATAGTATTGGGTACCAAGTGCGCCGAGTGTCCGCTGGGACCGGGTGAACCGTCCTACGAGCAAGTCGGCTACGACGGCTTCATTCTAAGGACTGAGGGCAGCAAGGTCATCATCGCTAGCCGCGTGGATGCAGGCACGCTCTATGCTGCGTATGCCCTCCTGGAAGAGTTGGGCTGTCGCTTCTACTTCCCCCACGAGTCAGGCGAGGTTATCCCCCAAAGCAAAGCGCTGACCTAACCGTACCCGATCTTGACATTGTGAGCAAACCAGCCGCTGTGTTCCGCGGTCAGTTCTGGAACACACGCTCATTCTCAGGCCCCAACTCTACGTGGTACTATTTCGCGGATTGGCGGATGAAGAATCGCCTGGGTGGAAGAGACATCAGTATGGGCCACATCTTTGACTATGTAGTACCTGCTGATAAGTACTTCGATGCTCATCCGGAATACTTCCCCGAGAGGGTGGATGCGAATGGCAAGCGCCAGCGCGTCCCCACTGGCCAGCGCTGCGTCTCCAACCCGGATGTAATCAAGCTCTTCGCCGATTACTGCCGCAATTACCTGGACGAGTATCCCCAAGGCCTCTCTGCGAGTATCAGTGAGAATGACTGGGGCGGCTGGTGTCTCGCGCCGGCAGTTGCGCTTCGCTAATGCAGTGGCCGAACAGGTAGCCACGACTCACCCCGGTAAGTATGTCGCATATTTCGGTTTATACTTGGGACCGGAGCTTTCTCCGCCGACCGGTATGAAAGCACATCCCAACGTGTTGCCCGTTATGGTGCACATGCGCCGTCATCCTCGGCTCATCACCGATGAGACCAGCGTCTTCGAAAACCAGTGGCGCCACTACTACGAGCAGTGGACGGAGATCGCCGACCAACTGGCGGTGTATGATTGGTACGCCGCTCCCGGAGCCAGCCACATTACCGGGCCCAATATCCAGTGGTTCCTGGACCACCAGACGATTGGCTACCTGGCAGAGGTCATCAGCAGCTCCTACATTGATTATATCAGCTACTACATTTGTGCACGCACGCTGTGGGACCGCAACTTGGAGTGGGAGGCGGCGCTGGAGGAGTTCTACACCAAGTTCTATGGCCCGGCCGCAGTGCCGATGAAACAGTATTACGAGACCATCGCATACGCCAATGCCGAGGACGAGATTGTTGCACAGGACAGTATACTTGGAACGCGGCCGGGAGGAGATGAGGCTCCGTTGCTGCGTTCCCAGGACCTACGGGACGAACTGCGAAGGCTCTTGGATGAGGCTGCAGAGCTGGCAGGAGAGGATCCCTATCGCCGCCGCGTAGAGCTGATGTCTGAGTGCCTCCGGGCCATAGACCTGTACGCCAAGGCGACCAGCATCTACAAGGCCTGGCAAGCGGACCCATCCGTGACCGCTGCGGCGGTCTATCGGGAGGCTATGAATGCTGCCGTGGCATATATTGAGCAAGTAGCAGATGAGGAAGTCATCTCAGAGGTTGGGATGCTGGCGCAGTTGGAATACTACCTGACCAAGATAGAACAGGGCGGTGCCAATCCAGATAGCGCCAGGTCGCAACCTGGCTGGAGCGACGAGGCCACCTTCGGCGACTTGTGGGACGAATATGATGAAGTGGGACCGGTGCCGCTGGTGTGGAAGTTCTGCACCGACCCTAAAGACGAAGGCCAGGCGGCGGAATGGTTCACCCCGGACTTTGATGATTCTGAGTGGCAGGAGATGGCGATTGCCGAGTTCTGGGAAGTGCAGGGACATCCCGACTACGATGGCTACGCCTGGTATCGGGTCAAACTGCCGGTCCCGGCCGAGGCTGCCGGCAAGCAGCTTCTGCTCTACTTCGGCGCGGTAGACGAAGTCGCAACCGTGTACCTCAATGGGCAACTTCTCGGCGAGCACGATGAAGGCGGCCTGGGCTGGGACAAGCGCTTCAGTGTTGACATCACAGACGCTGCACAACCGGGTGAGGACAATCTCCTGGCAGTACGGGTCTTCGACAGCCAGCTCAAAGGCGGCATCTGGAAATCAGTGAAGCTGGTTACGCCTATCCCCTGATCGCGGCTCGACCACACACATTATTGACCTTCAACGGAGGCGTGAAATGACGGTACGCATTGGCATAGTCGGCACAAATTTCGGCAGGGCGTTCTGGTTCGATAAGCATCCCCAGTCAACGGTCGTTGCTGCATGCGATCTGGACCGCCAACTGGCACAGAAGTATGCGGATGAAGTCGGCGCGAAGGCTGTTTATACCGACTATGACGAGCTGCTTGACGACCGCAATGTGGACGCGATTGCTGTCTTCACCCCTGCGCCGCTGCATGCCGAAATGGCCATCCGGGCTATGGAAGCGGGCAAGCATGTGCTCTCCGCAGTCCCGGCGGCATTCAGTCTTGAGGATTGTCAACGCCTGGTAGATACAGTGGAGAAGACCGGCCTCAACTATATGCTGGCCGAGACCAGCTACTACTACCCGGAGATTATGACCTTGCGCCGCTGGCAGCAGGACGAACAGCGTCTTGGCGAGATCTTCTATTCTGAGGGAATGTATGTCCACGATGCCCCTGAGTGGGCCGACATCCCAACGGATCCGCAGACGCTGGAGGAACGTCACGCGAACTGGCGCTGGTACATGCCGCCTACTTACTACATCACTCACTCGACCAGTGGGATCATCTCAGTGACAGGGGAGCGACTCACTGCAGTAGCAGCCCTGGGGCACAAATACGAGAACCCACCTGACAATCGGTACGGCAACCCTTTTGTCAACACAGTCGCGCTGTTCAAGACCTCCGGGGGCCATGCTGCAAGGGTCTGCGAGTTTCGGCGCTGCGCGTGGGGAGCGTGGACCACGCGCTTTGAGTTCTACGGCACGGAGATGACGTTCCGCTCTGCCCCTGAACATGAGCAGGACTTCGGACACGATCGCATAGCCTTTGACGAACAAGTGAAGCGGTTCCATCCAGAACATCAGATGCACACGCTCCCCATTGAGTTGGTTGCGGATGCGTACCACGGACACAAGGGCTCGCACCCATACATAGTGCACGAGTTCATCAGTTCCATCGTACAGCAACGCCGCCCTGCGGTAGATGTTTATGAGGCCGTGGCCTACACGGCGCCGGGCATCTATGCGCAGGAGTCGGCGCTGAAGGGCGGCGAATGGGTGGAGATACGTGACTTCGGATCGGCCGCCACGCCACGCCCTAGCCCCCCTCATGAAGAAGGAACCGGTCGCAAGCGCACCCAAGCAAGGGGAGCGCTTACCGAGTCCGATTACGGAGCCGCGCGTAAATAGCGGCGCGATCTTGGCGCATTATGTCCTCGGGTGAAACAAATGACAGACCTTGAACGCTTCAAAGCAATTGCCCACTTTGAGCAGCCCGATTACGTTCCCATATTTGCCATGCCCGGTTCGCCCGGAGTTTCATTGGGCTCGCTTACGAGAGAGGCAAGCAGACGGCTCGTCGCCGGCGGCATGCCGGAATGGGTTGAATCACTGCATTCCTACGGCACGGATGAATGGGTGGACCCAGGAGCCGCCTATGCTGATAACTGGCAGGAATACTGGGGTACGACCGGCCCTCTCAATGTTGATTTTGTCCCCGCAGAATTGCCACCGCCGCTTGAGACACAAAGCCGAATTGAAGGCGAATATGAGATCATCGAGGACGAAACAGGAGCAATCACCCGTCAGCTTGTCAACAATGAAGTCATCTACTCTATGCCAGAGTTCATCGCATTCCCGGTCCGTGACAGGGAGTCATATCACTTCTACAGGGACAGGACTGCCTATAATGACCGCTGGCCCCAGGAGAAGACTGAAGAGCAGTGTCGGCGCTTCGATGACCGCGATAGGCCTCTGGCGATACATGGCGGCTCAACCTGGGGCTGCCTTCGCAGCATGATGGGCCCGGCCACAGCGTGTACCGTTCTCTATGATGATCCCCATCTGGTACGCGAGATAATGGAAGATGTGATGTGGCATTTCAAGGAGTACTCCCTGCCACTAATCAAGCGTCTCCGGCCCGAAATTGTGGTGAGCAACGAAGACTGTTGTTACAATCACGGCCTGATGTTCAGCCCGCAGCACTTCGACGAGTTCTTTGCCCCCTTTTATCGCCAGCGCAATGAGCTGCTCAAGGACTGCGGCGCCGACATAATCCTGATTGACACGGACGGCAACTTGATGGAGTATGCTTCCCTGGTCTGGGACTGTGGCATCACTGCTCTTTGCCCTTGCGAGGTCAAAGCCGGCAATGACCTGCTAGCCCTGCGTGAGCAACTGCCCAGACTTGTGCTGATTGGCGGCCTTGAGAAGGAGATCATAAACGAGGGTAACGGCCATCTGATTGAGCAGGAAGTGATGTCAAAGGTGCCGGCACTACTGGCACAGGGCGGCTATTTCCCCAACCTCGATCACAGCATCCAGCCGTCTGTTACCTTTGAGAATCTCTGCAAGTTTATGACGCTCTTGCACGATCTCTGCGGCAACCCCGAAGGCGAGTTCCCTCGCGTCTATTGAACGCTCTGGGTTTGCACAACCTCGGCTGCTCTGCCCTTCGCGTATGGCCTAGCCTCGGTTCTAGCGTGCGACCAATCACCTCAGCTAGCCTGCTGTCCGCTGATAGCAACAGGCTCACACCGCTGGAGACATCTTCTGTCTTAGTCCGCCCCGATAGCTCGCAGCTGTCTTGCCCTCAGAGTGCACGATGTCCTTGCCTATCCCCTCTTGTGGCCTGCGTCGGCTACCAGACGACTAGGCGGGCGTTGATGGCTTTCGATAATTCATGAGCCACCCGGCCACCCCCGGCCAACCAGCCGCCTTGCCGCCCAGCACGGAGCTGTCTCAGGCATCCTCGATCTTGATGCCGGGAAAAGCATCCTCGAATTCCACCAGTTTGAGAGGCAACTCCGTGAAGATCCGGAAGGCCTCATCACGCGCCAGCGGCGTCAGACAATCCCGTTCTCGCTCCCAGGTCGTCTGATGCTGCATGAAGTAGTTGTTGTTGGGCGTACGGAACAGGAACGTGTTACGGCCCAGACGCTCGGTGCCGGAGCCATCCGAGTATGCATCGCTGGCCAGCAACTGTGCATTTTCCGTCCGGTACCGCTTTCCGCCGATTATTTCTGACAAC
Organism: Candidatus Zipacnadia bacterium; assembly: GCA_029821455.1. Classification (GTDB taxonomy): domain Bacteria; phylum Armatimonadota; class Zipacnadia; order Zipacnadales; family Zipacnadaceae; genus JALGVG01. The sequence goes on from JALGTI010000098.1 coordinate 7,775, forward strand.
ATTGTCAGTTCCATCTCTCAGCCTCCATTCTGAAGTGTATGCTCCCGTGTTGTAGTCTCACAAGTGCGTTGTGGCAGGCGCACTCAGTGTCCTGCGGCCTAATCGTAAGCTGTTGCGCTCGGCTAGTGCCCCGGTAGTTGTGGCCTCCCATCACGAACCGATACCCCACAGCGCCTGTGGCAATCACCATACTCTCACCAGCCAGTGGCCGCTGCCTCAGACACGGGCCTGGACATCTCACGCGAGCGGCTGGCAACACTAGGCTTGGTGGCGCCATCCCTGCCTCCTTGTCAATAGCTTGGCCGCCAGCAACTACGCGTCTCTTGTCAGCAACACCTGTTCGTAGACGCGGGCCTTGACCAGGTGGTCTATCACCATACCCGTCGTGATCAGTAGCTGGGCCTGGCCGCCCGGCGGCGCAGCAACGCTTACCCAGGCGTCCCCGTGACCGAGGGTTTCGGTCACCGTCACCAACACACCCTCGGGCGGTTCGAAACGCCCTAGGGCCTTCTTGAGGTCGGCGACATCCAAGCCTCCCTGACCGTTGTCCAGCGATCGCACGTCGACTTGCTGCCCGTTACTTGACCAAGCTAGGTAACCTTTGCTGTTTGCATCTGCCATCGGCCGGTCCTCCTCCGTAGGCTGCCCCGCTGCGGCTGTCGGGGTGGTATCATCTGCTTGTGTGTTGTCCAGGTCGTCAACTGCAGTGTCCCCGTCTCCGGCCTCCACAACAGCACCAAGCGCTTCCGTGTGGAAATCCTCGGTCTTTTCGCAAAGCCAGCAACCAGGCGCTATACTGTGGGCTTTGGGTTCGTCTGTCCAATGCACGCTCGCCAGAATCGGGTTGCCCTCGGCGCTATAGCAACGGGGCAGTTCCGTCCAGCTATCTTCGCCTGCGGACTCCGCCTTGCCACGCAGAACTAGCGCCTGGAATTCGTGGATTGTGTAGTGCATTCCCTTGTGGTCTGGAAATGCAGCACACACAACACAGTTGTGCATTGTCGTCAGCCCTCTTGAAGTGCCCGGACAACGCCGCAACCCATTGCGTCAGGCGCACTGCCCGAACGGCCTAGTACGCAGTCTGCTCGCCCCCTAGGCGGGCCTCAGTCTGCCGCTGAGCAGCAATCGCTCCTGGACTGATATAGCACCTCGTGCCATTGCTCTGCCCCGAGCTTGAGCAGTTCTTGATGTTAGTATAACCATATCATGACGTAATACTAACATTTTTCCGAAAAAAATGGCATTTGCAGCCTCTCTGATCTCTATCAAATACTCTCTCAAGGGCCGGAGTTCACCGTGGTTCGACAGTTTATTGAGTGACTATTTGCCTCAGGCTCCCAAGTATCCTGAGCGCACTTAGGGCCTCCTTGTGGCATGAGGCCTGCTCCGTGGTGGCTGTCTGATCCGTTGGTCGTGAGCTAGCTTGAGAGTGCGACGCTGGACATGCGCGGAGCCCGGCCCCCGACTGCGAATTAGTCTGGCCCACAATGGCAGACTACATCTCCACTACCTGCACGTCATCAAACCACGCCGTCCCCGTTGCTCCGGGCTTGGCGGAGAGGACAACTCGGCACCAGTAAACATAGTCGGGAAGCGGGGGCACTGCCACCTTCACCAGTGTCCAGTCATTTGTCCCGGTCAGAGGCGTGGATTCGACCCGGTTGAGGAAGCCCATATCGCCGCTCCACGAAAGCGAGAGGGTCACGCCGCCGGAGACATCTTCTGTCCTAATCCACCCCGACACCTCATAGCTCTTGCCTGCCGCTGTTTCGCGGGCCTTGCCATCCTCGTGAATCACGCGGCGAATGGCCGGGAGAACCGGCTCGCCGCCGTCGTTACGCCAGCGGATGCTCTTACCCCCAGAGTGTGTGCTCTTAGCGTCTATCACGTATTGCGGCCGGGGCAGGACCCAGCGCGCGACCCTTTCTTCAAATCCAGCGACAACGGTCCCGCTCTCCGGCAAGTCGGGGTACGGAAGCTGAAGGCTGGCGTGGGGCAGGGAAGCCAGCTTACCGGTTGGTTTGGTGAGTGTGAGCGTATCGAACAGGTTATCGTACTCGTCTATGGCCCGCACGCAGCACTCGCCAGGGGCTACGTCTGTCAGCAAGAAGTGGTTAACAGACTTCGCCAGCGCGGAGACCGAGTGGATGTGGTCCCAGTGCTGGCTGCACGGCAGAGACATATCATATCCGCCGCCACCCGACACAAAGTAGACCACCCCGTTTGCCGCATCATACCGGCCTTCGGTCAGCGGATGGAACCGCTCATACCTGGTGGCGTGGGCGTTGTAGACAATATCAACTCCGTATTCCTCAAATAGTGGGCACAGCACGCGCGTTCTGCTGATCTCACAATCGCTGGAGCAGTATGGCGGATGGTGGAAGAACACGAACTTCCACTGCGCGTCCTGGAAGCTCTTCAGGTCCTGCTCCAGCCAGACCCACTGCTCTGAGCCAGGCCGATAGTCCATACAGGTGTTGAGCACAATGAAGTGCGCGCAGCCGTAATTGAACGAATACCAGTAGCGCGGCTCCGGGTAGGAGAAGTACCTGAAGAAGCCCTCGTTGGGCGAGTCGTGGTTCCCCATCGTGGCAAACCATGGAGTATACTTGAGCAGCTCGTGCGTGCAGTCGAAGAAATCTCCCTGATATCGGGCTATGACATCCTGGGCAGCGTCTCCGGCCCCAACACAGATGGTCGTCCGATAGGCGCGGGCCAGGTCGGCATTGCGCTTGTGCGCGTCATGAGCTCGCATATCGTCACCGTAGGTCACAAAGCTGAACGGCGAGTCATCCTTGACAGCGGTGCGGAAGCTGGCCGCCTCCGAAGTCACTGAATTACCAGCAGCTGCAACCGATCGGACGCGGTAATGGTACTTCCACTCCTCATCTAGGTCCTCGAGGGTAATTGCGTGGATCATCACCAGGCGGTCATCCTCGACCCGCTCGGAATAAGTGGGCTTAGGTATCCCCACATAAGCGCTCCAGCCGAGTTCCTCGGCCCGCTCATACTCCACCCGGGACGTTGACGGCTCATCAGTGTGCCACATTATCGTCATCGAGTGCTTTGTGACATTCTGCAAATACGGGCCGCAGGTGATGTTCATCTGGGCTGTTCCTCTCTCTAAGTAGCGTCCTCTGGCGATTGGAATATCAGCCCACGAGTTCGCGCACTATCTGGGCGTTGATTGCTACCTGGTTTTCATACTTGTCGAAAATGCCAACTACTACGGCGTCAGTGGGCTTGATGTTGTCGAAAGCGTACTTGAAGGCCGCGCGAACGTCGTCACGGGTATGACACTTGCGCCCGGCGGCCAGGATCTTGAAAGCAAGGCAGGGCTTGTCGGTCTGGCGGATGAACTCGCAGATCACGTCCCGATCGGGATCGTCGTACGGCTCCTGGCACACCTCGGGCTCGCCGGCGATGTATATGGACTGCCGCTCGATCTTGGCGAGGTTGTAAAAGCAGGTCATGTAGAAGTCCACCGGCCAACCCTGCTCCTCGACCCAGTAGAACGCCTCCGGAATGTGGCTGCAAAAGCCGGCCAGCAGGCCCAGGTCCTGGATGAGCTTCAGCCGGTCACAGATGACATCTGTTGTGCCCTCGCGGAAGCGCTGGTCAGAATCGGTCCCATGATTGTAGATTGCGATCGGCTCAAGCTGGGCGATGTCGCGGATGTTCTGCATTATGTCGCCCAGTTCGGTGGCCGTTTGGACGATCCAGTGCAGCTTGCCGCCCTGCTCGCGATAGGCGCGAACCATATCCATAATGATCTGGTCACCACGCGACTGCATTGCCGTCAGCCCCTGCCGTTCGCATTCAAACAGCGTCCTGATCATCTGCTCCTGCGTGTAGTACTCCTGCATCTCGGCGCTCAATTCCGCAGTCTGGTGGGAGTTGCCGCGAAATGGGTTGCCGCCGACAATCAGGCGGCTGATCCGGTGTGGTCCGAAGGGTACGCCGGGTAGCGTGTCCATAATCATCTTAATTGGGTGGCACTATCAAACAGGCATCTTTTCGGCGGTGCACCATCTAGTTCCTTTTCCGGATAGAGAATTGAGGCTTAGACGGAGGATACCCCATAGACGCCGAAGAAGTGGCTTGCAAAACCTGTCGCGCTGCGTAATCGCAGGCGAATCAGAAAGGGAGCTAATCATAATGGCATCTGTTATTGCAGCACAACTATACACGGTGCGCGAATTCACCAAGACCCCCAAAGACATCGCGGAGACGCTGAAAAAGGTGGCCGCAGCAGGCTACGAGGCGGTCCAGCTTTCGGGCCTGGGGCCTATCGAGCCCCAGGATTTGCGCAACATCTGTGATGGTGAGGGCCTCAAGATCTGCGCTACCCATATCGCCTTTGAAGCGATGCGAGATGAACCTGAGTCTGTCATCGAAGAGCACAAGATACTCGGATGCGACTACCCGGCCATTGGCGGACTGCCCGCTGAGTACCGTAACGCAGAAGGCTTTGCAAAGTTTGCCCAAGACGCATCGGCGGTGGCTGCGCGACTGGCCGAAGGTGGTCTTACATTCAGCTACCACAACCACGCCTTTGAACTGGAGAAGTTCGGCGACCGTACCGGCCTGGAGATCCTCTATGAGGACAGCGATCCCCGTTACTTCAAGGCTGAAATTGACACCTACTGGATTCAGTATGGTGGTGCTAACCCGGTCACCTGGATCAACAAGCTGGCGGGCCGCCTGCCGTTGCTGCACCTCAAGGATATGGCGATGCGCGGTCAGGAGCAGTTGTTTGCCGAGGTTGGTGAGGGCAACCTGGAATGGCCAGCGATTCTGGAAGCGGCAAGGGCCGCAGGGGTAGAGTGGTACATCGTCGAGCAGGACGTCTGCCAGCGCGACCCGTTCGAGAGCCTCAAGCTCAGCCTCGACAACCTGCGGGCACTGGGGCTACAATAG
>JALGTI010000099.1 GCA_029821455.1 Candidatus Zipacnadia bacterium
GCTTTTCTGAGTGTTGCGCGGGCACCTTCGATCTGGTCCTCCCGCGTGCCGGCTTCAAGCAGCGCCAGCCGCTCCTGAGTTGACTTCAGGTCCGCCTGAGCCGCTTCGTAGGCAGCGGTTGCCATATCGAGCTGTTGCTCGGAGATAGCCCCATCGCCGAATAGCTGCTCCGCGCGTTCGTGGTCCTTGCGGGCCTTGGTGGCAGCAGTTCTGGCCTTCTCTACGGCCGCCCGGGCCTGTTCAAGCTCCTGGGGACGGGCACCGGCCTCCAGGTCGGTAAGCCGGGCGCGGGCCACCGCCACCTCGGCTCCAGCCGCCTGGAGCGCCGCTTCAGCCTGGCGGATCTCTTCCGGCCTGAGGCCCGCTTCCAACTCAGCCAGTTGTGCCTCTGCAGCTTCAAGAGCCGCTGCCGCCTGTTTGACGCCCGCACGGGCGGTCTCTATCTCCTCCGGGCGCGCGCCGGCCTCCACGTCACCGTAGCGGGCCTCCGCAGTGCCCACTGCCGCTCTGGCCCGCTCAATCTCGCCGGCGGAGACAGCTTCCTGCAGGGCCAGTGCCTCTTCAGCCTGCCGGACACGTTCCCTGGCAGCCCGGACAGCAGCCCTACTTTGGGCCAGTTGGGCGGAAGAGACATCGCTGGCGATCTCCGCCACAAGCTGCCCGCACGCCACCTCATCGCCCTTCTCGATTGGCCGGGCGAGCACGATGCCGGCCACCTCGCTAGAAATCTCAATCGTACGCGCCTCGATGATGCCGCTGGCAGCGACGGTCTCAGCCGCCGGTGCTCCCAGCCCTCCGCACCACACTATGATTAGGGTGAGAATGATGCCGATTACGATGAGCACCAGGACGATGCGAAGCGGAATCGGCAGGCGCTGGAGTGGCGATTTATTGTGCATCTGCAGCAGCCTCCTGCGGTACTTGGCAGGCGTATTTGGAGGACGTGCCGGACAATTCGGCCTGCTTTTCTGGTATGTCACGAACTCTGTCATAGTTGTTCGTGACTAGCGACTCGTATGGGTCAAACTCACCGCCTACCCATTCTGTGAGTTCCTCGTACTCCGGATGCTTCGGATCTCGCAACGCCTCCAGCAAACCATAGTAGCGCCAGATTGCCCCGCAATCTTCAGCCGGACAACCACCCCCGCTGCCGCGTCGCGTACACTTGGTTCCTAGCAAAGATATTCTTCCTTGCCTAGGCCGCAGCCACCTTCCGCACCAACAGATGCTCTCTCGTCCCCTGCCGCGTCTTGCGGATCAGCTTGGTGGTCTCACTGCCAGCCGACTGGGTTTGCTGTTTGCGCTTGGCTTCTAAACGAGCCATCGTTGACTCCTCCCCATCGATACGATAATCTGCTTCAGGAGTGAGTCAAGCCGATCGGGGAAGGCGCCCTCGGGACTGGCCGTACTCTCCGCAGAGCTACGCCCTGCTCCACCTCCGGCCGCTTCACCACTGCCCCCAGGTTACACCTTAGCCAACTGTCCATTCGTGTCCGGAAGGCGCTGAGGTCAAACACTGAACATTACGGGCCGAGGTCGCCCGGGCTACCTAATCAATGACGGATCAAGGCAGTGAGTCTTCGCAATGCCGATCGTGGGGCCGCCCTAGGGAGCTGTGGGTCTCCTTGTTGGGGGTATGGGACGCACCACCGGTGCTCGAACAGGTGCGACGCCGATAGCTCTGACCGTCAGCTCTATCGGCTTGTCCACTAACGTCTCGTTGCCGGCCGCATCTGTGAGGCGTAGTCTGAAGTGGTGGTTACCAGTGGCCAGCCCCTGGGCCGGACGCAGGATGAACTTGCCGCCATGCCGGCTGAAGTCCGCCATTACCGACTCCTTGCCCTCAATAAGCTCAACCCAGGTGCCATTGTACTCAGTCTCACCGGTAAGCACAAAGTCCTGGGGGCCGCATATCGTAGGATACCGCAGATTGCGTGCAGTGGGCTTGCTCAGATGTACCTCCACGCGGAGCGTGCGGAGCCCCAGTGCCAAACGCATCTTGTCCGTGAGGCTTAGGGATAGCTGGTGCACTCCTTCGGAGAGCCCTTTGACCTTCAGCTGGAAGTTGCCCCTGTCGTCGGTAGTAGTCCCGGCCAGACGGCGGCGCCCTTCGTAGACAGCGACGCCCGTGCGCGGTTGCGCCTGTCCCTTGATAGTCATGTCTCCCGTAGCTGTGGAACGCGGACAATCCAGTTTGCTGATCGGCTCCACGTGGCTGGCGACCATTGCCCGCACCTGGCTGCGCATCTGGGTGGGACTGCCCGCGCCGGTCTTGGGACCCGCGATGTCCGAGGTGGGAATTCCGCCCAGTCGCAGAGAAGGATCGCCGAAGAGGAGAAACTTGTGAATATGGTGTGATTGGAAGGGGCTTTTACCGATCCAGTTGTTGCTGTACAGATATTCGTTGGCGAATCGGGTCACCGTATAGTTCCACATATCGCCCAGACGACGGTTCCCTGCATCCCAGCCTTCAAAGAATATCTTGGCGAAGGGTATGGCCGCGGCGTTGACGCCGCTGTGAGAACCTATGAAGCCAACAGCACCAGAGAGGTTCCTGACCAGAAACGCCTCAGCCATTGACTCCACGTCCACGGTCGAGGGCTGGATTGCCATCGGCTCGGGACGCGGGTCCTCCCATCCGGTGTTCGGGGCAGTGGTCTGCGGCAGGTTGCCGCCAGTGTCCATATAGTAGTCGAATTCCTGGATATACTTGGCGGTGTCACAAGCCCGGGCAAAGACCACAGGCAGGCGCTCCTCATTGTGCAGGGAGTCAATGAGCCAGTCCCCATAGATGCCGCACGTCCACCGCGCCCCATGGTCATAGCAGGCCACGAACCCGACCCCTTGGTTCAGCGCCTGGTTGATGCTATCCAGCCACTGCTGCCGCGTTGCTTGCTTGTCAGATGATTCCATAGTCTCGTAACCCGAGGGACGATAGCATTTGATGAAATCAAAGCCGGTGAGGGTGTGTTGCGAAAGCCAGTCCAGCCCCCCTTGGTCGTTAGCGTGGTCGGTTCCTCCATTAAACAGCAGCGCCTTATTAAACCAAGCCCCGGGCTGGGCGATTTCATACCCAAAGACCTTCGCGACATACCTGGCCACCTCAATCTCGGTGGAGGCGGGCACACGCCCGACAGCCACGTCGGGCCGCAAGTCACATTGATCCTGATTTATCTGGGCAAAGTTCTGGGCTGCCTGGCCCTCGGCCGGTGGACCCCACCACTCCCCATAGACCTGGTTGCCGTCCGCGTCCCAGTCGTCGAACTGGCCGTTAGCCTTGAAGAGATCGGCGTAGTATAGTTCAGAGGCCGGCCGGCATATGCCCCAACTCACCCCTTGGTGACCTACCTTGGTGTACCGCACGGGGAAGGTATCCCCGTCGCCGACGAGCATCACGTAACGCGTGCCGTGATTCTGGTAGGCACGAGCGATGGCCCGCTTGATTTTCTCGGGTAGGTCCCGATACCCGCTGAAACGCGGGTCCGAATCAATTGACTCGAGGCTGAGTATATTGCAGGAAATTCCGGACATGTTCTTCCAACTTCTCAGCCAGACCAACGGTGGGCGCAGCGCCGTGGGCGCAATAATGAGCAGTTCTGCTTCACCTTCGAGAGGATCATACCACACCGTAATTGTCCGTGACCCAGTGTTGCCCGCATAATCCTCTGCAGTTATGGTGATGCGGTTGCGGCCGTCGAAGATGAGACCGTGCACACTGGGACTGCCGAACGGGTAGACCGGCGCTTGGCCCGAAAAGTAAACGCTTCCCGTACGCTCCTGACCGCCGGGGCCCTCCACCCGGATGCTCAGTGTCTTAAGCCTGACATCTTCATTAACTTGACCATCTAGAGGGAAGGCTGGATCCGGTGGCTCGAAGGAATCCAGGTGTTGTCGGTCCACTGGCACCCGAATGATGACTTGTGGGGGTGTGTTGTCGGGTGCTCCGGCTGGCCCCACCATGGAAAAGGTAAGGTCGTCAATGGTCTCAAAGGCACTTCCTTCGTAATAGAGTTCGACCTTGCGAATGACGTTGCCTGCCACCGCCACGCTCATCGGCGTGGTAATAGGCGTGGGCCCAGGCCCGAGCATTCTTACCTGCTGGCTAACCTGGGTCCCATTAATGTTGTAGGCGCGCAGCTCGGCACGCCACTGACGTCCACCCGTGGGCAGTGCCAGCCCCACAAACATGCTCACGCTGGATTGCGCCGCCGAAAAGTTGATCACCAAGGGCTGGCTGTCGAATTCTACTCCAGGCTTAAGCTTGGTGAGAGCCTTGCTGCCTGACCGGGTGCCCTGACCAGGCTGGAAAATGCGCGGCGCATCAGGGAAGGTAACTCCCACGCCTTGGTACTGGCTGAACACCGTGTCGTCTAACGGCAGGTTCTCGAAATCAATGACCATTGCCCAAGCCGGCGCCATTGCCAATCCGAACGCGAGTACTGCTTGAAATACGAGCCGTCTAACGTTAGCATGCAGCCTTGACACAAAACTTACCCTGGACATCGGAGTTGCCATATGCTTCACTCCTCTGCGGCTAGACGCCATGGTCTTGACAAGCCGCGCATGCTGGCCGTGCGCTAGCGGCGCCAATACCGCCGTATTGAGTACGGGGAAGTCCCGTGAACCCTCCTTGGGACTTCCAATTGTACCCTGTTCGCTGCTGTCATGTTTCATAGTCGAGACATCAGTTCCTCCTGGCTAGAACGTTTTCCTGCGGAAATCATCGATCGGAAGACGCAGGGCCGACTCGACGTTTCGAGCTCCGTGGCCGTAACCCCCGTTTCCCAACCTAGACCTGTACCGTAGAAACCGGCCAGCCAGGGATCTTTCCAGCAGGCGGTGCGGGCGGCTTCAATAAGGCCGCACTTAAGCTCTTGTCGGTCTACAGTCGTCTGGCGGGCTACCCCGGATATCAATGCTGCCGACGGTCTCGCGAGGGACCCAGCTATGCGCCTGGTACTGAGCCGACGAGCGAGTGATCGACAGGCAGCCACGCGCAACACGGTGGGACGCTTCGAGAGCGAGATACTCTCAGCCGAGGGCAACCGGGGAGGGTTGGCGGGACCTATTGGACCCGATTGTGAAACGGTACACCGAGTCCGGGCTGCGCAAGCAATTCCGGGGTGACGCTGGGTTTGCCCGCCCAGAGATCTAGGAGTACCTGGAAGAGCACGACTTCCTGTACGCCATCCGGTTGCCAGCCAACGCCGTGCTGGGGCCCTTGATCGAACCACACCTGGAGCGACCCGAGGCGCTGGAGTCGGGCGCACCCATGGTGACCTACCATAACTTGCTCTACCAGGCGGACACGTGGGATCGCCCGCGTCGGGTGGTGTCCAAGATCGAGTGGCACGCCGGGGAGTTATTTGCGCGGGTCGGCTTCATCGTAACTAACCGTACCGATCATGGCGTTTCTGCCGGGACGGGGGCGCCATCACGCGTCGTCGCAAGCTCGGCAGCGAGAACAAGGCCCATAGACCCTCACGACTGGTGGCAGTACCTGTCGTTCTTGGCTTTCGCGGCCTGGTGTGCAGGTTTCTGATACTCAGATGGTGAAGTACCGTTCCGAGTGGCTGACCCTTCAGCCGACTGTCCGGATACGCAGTCTCAAGTGGCGATCCGGGGATGCAGAATGTGGGCGGCGACCACCAGTGCGTGGCCATTTTTTGCAGGAGGTAGCGGTGATATCATGCGCCAGGGTGTGTGTGAACTGTGTCTGTTTGTTCTCCTGACGACCGGTGTGAACGTGCACGCGGCGACGCTTCAGGCCACTTTGGATGAGGCCGAGGCCGGCGCGGTGATCGACGTCACGCCCGCAAAGTATGCCGAGGACGTGGTCATTCGCAAGCCGAACATCACGATTCGCGCGGCGAATGGCACGGAAGTGCGCGGGACCATCCGGGTCGAGGCGCCCGGCGTCAGCCTGCTCAACCTGACCGTGGTTGATGACGAACGGTGCGTGGTTGTGGGACCAGCGGCACAGGGGTTCAATGCCTATGCGAACCGCCTGGTTATCTCGACTCCAACGGGCGTTGCGATGGAAGTCGCGGGCACCGACACCGCCGGTATGCAACTGGTCGAGAATCAGTTCTACAACGTTGGCGGTGTCAATCCCGACACCGATCATCGAGGCTACAGGTACAATTGGAAGCCATTCGAGCGGGCGGGTACAGGCCTGCATGTGCGCGGGACGTACACTGGTCAGGGCGAGCCGCTGCGTATCCACCACAACCGCATCTCCGGTTATCAGATCGGACTGCTGATCGAAGCCGGTGAGCAGCCACTTAAGGCGTGGATATGGAAGAACCGCATTACCGCGAACACGACCGGCTTGCGGCTGCTGGCCGCCGGGTGCCGAGTGGAAGAGAACGAAGTCCTGCGCAATACCGCCAGCGGCCTGGAGTCCTCAGGCCGAGACAACGTCATTGCTGCAAACCGGATCATGGACAACGCCGGATGGGGGCTGGAGATGGCGCATGGCCAGGTCCGGAATAACGTCATCGCGCGAAATCGCGAGGGAGGCATCCGTGCAGCCGGCGCCTGCGCCGTGGTCCACAACACCTTCCATGGCAACGGCGGTGCCCTGCTGTCGGCTGGTGAGGGTGCGAAGATCGACTTTGCGAACAATCTGGCTGATCATGCGGGCATCCTCTTCGAAGGTCCCGGCACAGCGCGGCGGCGCCACAATGTTTACGCCAACGGCGCTGCTCCCGCCGCCACCGAGCCGGGGTCGCGAGCCGGTGCTGTTAAGTACCGCAACCTGCCGGCCGATGATTTCCGCGCGTTACCCGACAGCCTTGCCGTGGATGCCGGCGTTCCGCTGGTGGCGCCTCAGCGCGACGCCGACTACGCAGGGCGGACCATCGGCAGCGCGCCGGATGCCGGAGCCTTTGAGGTCGGTCCGGAGCAGGTCGAGGGCCGAGAATGGTGGGTGTCGCCCGCTGGGGATGATGAGACCGGAGACGGTTCGGAGACGAAGCCGTTCAAGACGGTTTCCAGGGCCGCGCGCGATGCCGGCCCCGACCACCGGATCTTCCTGCAGGCCGGCGTGTACGAGGGAGACCAAACCATCACCTGCGCTGGAGCGAAGGGACACCCGGTGCGCATCCTGCCGGCGCCTGGAGTGGCGTGTGCACGGCGCATCGTAACTCGCTTCGAGGCGAAGAAACCCTTAGAGATGGCCACGCCGCCGGGGGGAAGGGTATCCGTTGTCGGAAGCAGCTGGACGATCGCGGACTCGCCCTACCTGGTGATCGAAGGGCTCGAATTCCGGGAGTCCCCGCACGCGGTGATCAGAGTCGGGGCAAGATCTTCGCACAGCGAAATCCGTGACTGCGTCTTCATCAATTGCCCGACACATACGCCGGAGGGGCGAAGCTGGCATGCCGGTATTGTCGGGCAAGGCCCTGAATCCAGCGATGTTCTGATCGAGAACAATATCTTCGATCGCCGTCCGAACCGTGATTGGCTCTATCAGGAATCCGACGTGATCCACCCAGCAGCGGCCGGATGGAACAAGCGGTGGATCATTCGCGGGAACAAGATGGCAGGTTACGATAAGATGCAGCTAGGCTGGGGCCCTGGGGGGCCGCACCTCACTTACTTGTCATACGCGGGTCCGTCGACCTACCATCTGGTCGAGGACAACGAATTCTTCGAGTGCAACCGTGCGGTTCATATCAAGACATCAGACAACATCTTTCGGCACAACTATATCCACGATCTAGTGCCCGGCTATACGCGAGAACCGGTGGGGATAATGAACCGCAGCGGCGCTCGGAACGTGTACGATGGTAACCGCGTGGTGGACTGTTCGTATGCCGGGGTCCTGATGCTGTCGCTTGATAACACTGTGGTCAACAACGTGTTCGAAAACTGCGAGACCGGCGTTTTGGTGGCGATTCGGAACTTCAGTGCCACGCCCGGTCAACGTACGCGCGTGTACCACAACACATTCGTGAACAGCATCCGCGCGGTGCAGGTGGACGCGACATGCAGTGCCATCATCTTCAACAACCTGATCTACAACGCACCGGATTTCCAGGAGCGTCTGCCTACCGCGCCAACGATAGCAGCCGATGGGAGCGGCGTGTACCCCACCGGGGAGAAGCTGGACTGGCACCTGATGGGCCGGTTCCAGATGAGTGAGCCGGGGACCATACTCGCCTGCGGTTACAACTTGTTCTGGAATTGCGAGCCGGGCTATCTGCGCGACTACGAGGGTGGTCAAGGCGATCTGTACGCAGATCCGCTGTTCGTCGACTCGGCCAACGGGGATTACCGGCTCCGCCGCGAGAGCCCGGCTCGCGGCGCGGGACGCTCACTGTATATCAGCCATGACTTCGATAGACGCCCGCGGCCTGTTGACAGCCCTGACCTCGGGGCGTTTCAGTTCCAAGGTCCCTAGTTGGCAGTCGGGCGTTCCAGGATAGGAGGCTCAAGTCCCAGATGCAAGACGGTAGGCAGGGACTGGTGTCTCGCAATGCCCCAGGCGCCATTCCCTGCAGCCCGACGACACACGCGCTCCGCGGTGCTCGCACTGGCACCAAGCCGCTTCCCCAATGTCGGTTCTGGCCAATCACGTCGCTGTTAGTGCCTGCGCCCGTCCTCGTGTGGATTCACGCGAACAGTGTCATGGAGCCGAATCTGTTGACAGGTTCCGTGCGACCCACGAAGCCGCCGGACCCAGTACACGCCGATCAGCAAGCCCGCATGGCCTAGGCTCATTCAGCACTCTCTCTAGCTTCACCACCTCCCCGGTGTCCTCATCAAACCCGGTTGCGCAGTTCCACGCCCGTCGGCGCTTCGTTGAGGCTTTGTTCGATCAGGCGCCAAGGGCCTTTGCCTGTGACCGTGTGACCAACCCACAGCAACGCCGAGTGTAGACTGCGGTGCTCTCACTTGTCCCGTCCGCCGGTCTGCCGCCTTTGCTCCGGTGTCATATCCTCCCAATAGGTACAATTCTTCGGGTCTACCAGCTTGCCTTGTTTGGCGGCGGTTTCCGGCACCACGCCGAACCGAACAGGCCACAGGCAGCAGTCTGTAATCTCACACCACTCGACCTGCTTCCAGCTTTCCACGCAGCCCAGGCACCCCTTGCGGATGGCGGCCAGTACTGCCCGGCGTGGAGTGCGACCTGTGCGTTTTCTTGGCCTCTGCATAGGCCCCCTTCCCTTTCCCCATTTCGACTGAGATAGCTGCCAGACGCCTTCATACGTCGGGCGAGTATGACCTGGAATGCGCTTCTGACATCGGTGTCATCGTTGCTCTTCGACGGCAAGCGTCACTGTGCGCCCATCTTTGGTCCAAACCATCACCTTGTTGCGACCTGGCTTGTGCGCCTGCATAGCACCGGCGCGCTCCAGAAGACTCTTGCGCAGGGCGGCAACAGGACAGTCAGGACAGTTAGGACAGTTTTTCCATATGACCGCCTTACGAGGCAAAAGATGGCTGTTATGCTGAATTCTGCGAGCGATAGTGCTTTCCAATGTGTGAAACCTGTTGCGTAGCAAGGCCTCTGGGCCAGGACAGTTGCCGATTCTTAAACTGTCCTGATGTCGGCTTATCTCGTACATTGGTATATACTCTTCTGCGGTATCAACTGTCATGTTTCTGGTGCCCAAGATATCCGACTATCCTGGCAAGCTTATGCCCTCTCGCCAGCGTCTCCGGCCGCGTTTCCTTGGAGGAAACCCTCTGTTGCTCAGCAGTCTCCCGAACACTGTTTGGCTCGCCGGTTTGTCTCCGGTCTCGTCGCACCACCGCTTGTACTCCTGATAAAGCTCAGTGGCTCCGACCTCGGCTTCGGGAGTCACGAGGCAGCGCTCCTGGATGAATGGCCCAAGAACGTCCTCCTCCTGGCGATACTCCTCGGTGGCGTCTTTCACTTCAGCGGGTGTCGCAAGGCCGTACTGCTGGCA
>JALGTI010000503.1 GCA_029821455.1 Candidatus Zipacnadia bacterium
GCTGCTGCTGTTTGCCGCCTCATTTGCTGTGCTGATAGCGCCGTGGCTGGTCCGCAACTGGATGCTTTTCGCTGATCCGCTCTACTCGGCCAACAAGCACATCGCGTTCATAGAGGAGTTCGACTCGAAACTACGAGCCAAGGTCTGGTGGGCTGATCCCGATCAGCCTCTGCCCGGGCTTGCCCAGACGCTGCGGCGCTATGGCCTCGGTAAGTACATCTTCACGCTGTTGAATAGGGCCCAGAATGTGCTATTCGAGAGTGGCGCGAAAGTATTCGGCCTTTGGATGATCCTCGGGGTCCTGTTGCTCAGCGCAGATCGGCAGATCCGCGCTCTTTTTGCGATACTGGCTGTCTTTGTCGTGGGACTGTGCCTGATCTTTCATGTCGAAAGCAGATATTTACTGCCAGCGCTGCCGCTGGCTCACACCATCGCGTGGGCATTTGGGTGGCGGCTTGCCGAGGGGTTGCCTCTCCAAAGCGCATTCAGTTCGTCATGGCTTGTCAGAGCTGTGGCGACATTGCAGCGAGCGCTGCCACGATGGAAGACACTCCATCTTTCAACATGGGTTGCTCTTGCGGCTTGCCTACTTATCACAGGGAACAACATTATTGTGCTCGCAGCGGCGACTATAGACCCCGGCCGACCATTCCGCCACACTCTGGATACCTTTCCGGCAATGAAGGCTGCGCGCTGGGCATCGCAGCACCTACCTGTGGATGCCCACATAATGACCTGCCCTGCCGTTCGCTTCCGATACTATTCACAGCGGAAAGTGGTCGCCATTCCTTCCGACACGCCTGACAAGATCGCTGCCGTAGTGGCTGCCTACGACGTGCAATACATTGTGCTGTGTGCCGGCGAGGTTGGCCTGAGGATAGATTGCCTGCAGAGGTATCTGAACCACTATAAGGATGATTGGAAGGTGCTAGAGGAATCTGAGGAAGGCTATACATTCTATGTCCGGCAGGGCGCTATTCCGCCATCACGCGGAGCCGAGCGCCCCTCAACTCTCCAAGTACCCGGGGTGTAGTCTCACGCCTTTGATGTAGCGGTGATCCTAGTCAAGAGAACAGCCCCCGCGGCCAGCAAGTACACGAACACCCCGACGATCAGTACAAGGCTGAAGCCAAAGAACTTGGCCAAAACCATCGCGCCGACTGAGCCAATCACCGAGGTCAGACCGTTGAGCCCCCAGACCCAGGGCACGGCCATCTGACTCCACTCTCCCACAATCCGCAGGCCCGTGGGAAACGGTATCCCCATACAAAACCCCAGCCCGAAGAGTAAGACCATTGTCATTGCGCAGCGTGAGAGTATCTGCCAGCGCAGTGTGCTCTCAATCAGGGCGGGCAGCAGCGCCTGCAGCACCAGCGTGAGCATAGCCACGATCAGCGCGGCCAACGCAGCGCGGGCTTGTAGACGCTGATTAGGCCAACTTTGGGTGAAATAGCTGCCGGCTCCGCCACCCAGCAGCAGGGAGAAGAGAATCACCGAGAGGGTCAGGGCAGGATAGCCGAGATACTGGATGAGCTTCTGAGCCAGGCACACCTCTATAAGCATGAAACCGATGCCGAGCAGTGAGAAGTAGACCAACGCCGCCCCCAGCGGGCGAGCGGAGGCCGAAAAGCTAGGCAGGCGCAGCAAGGCCAGACTTGCCAGCAGCGATAGCGTCACCGCTGCAATGATAGCGTCACCGCTGCAATGGCCACGATCGCCAGCAGCCACTTGAACTGCCCCGGCACCGCGAAGTTGAAATCAATCACAAACGGCTTGTCATCGGTGCAGGGCGCCAGGTTGACAGGTGTGCTTTGAGCGGCGAGAGGAGAGGCATTAAAGCGAACGATGAATTCGGGCGTGGACAGATGTTGCTCTGTTAGCCACGCGAATGGCTCTGGCTCGAAGGCGTTGGGGAAGTAACCCGGCTCAAAGCCGAGAGCGATGGCCTGTTTTGCCAGGTACTCTGACCGGCCGGGGGCCAGCGGCTCGTGGTACATAACCAGCAGGTGGCGATATGGCCCCATACCATAAAAGCGCCGCTGGACGCTGAGCACCACCAGATGATGTAGAGCCTCGTCGCGGGCAATGCCCTGCGCCTGAAGCGCCTCCAGCGCTGTCAGGAAGGTGCGCAAAAGCACCAATTCGGACTGGCAGACGAAGCCAAGGCCGCCGCGAGGCGTCAGGTGGTCGTAGTAATCGCCAAACGCCTCAATAGTGTGGGCATAGCTCTCCACCAGAGCGAGGCTGGCGCTGGCGGTAGTAGCGGTCTTGGTCAGCGCCATGTAGATTAGGTCATACTGCTTATCAGACCGCCGCACATAGCTGCGCCCTTCGTCAACTTTGATGGAGACATTGGAATAGTCATACACCGGGCCGGCAAAGTCACGATAGCCGCGGACGATGCGTGGGATAGCCGG
>JALGTI010000100.1 GCA_029821455.1 Candidatus Zipacnadia bacterium
TCTGGGCGGCTACGGACCCGTGCGGGTGGGGCCCGGGTACCCCGGATAGATCTCCCAGACGCCCGATGCATAGTTCCAGTACGAACCGCGGCTCAGCCACTTGGCGTGCCCGTCCTCGAAGCCGAAGTTGGCGCCGCCGTTGTGGGCGGGCCAGATGTAGATGGTGTAGTCGCTCATCGCGCTGATCCAGCAGTTGGGGAAGTAGCCGCTAATGTGCGGATAGTACCACCCAACGTCCGAGCACGACAAGTCGCAATCAGCCCACGGACTATTGCAGTCTCCAATAAGGATGGTCTTGGCTACGTCCCGGCCTGGCGGAAGGGGACCGTGGTACTGGGGCCAAGTGTAGTTGAAATGCATGTTCAGTCCATAGCTGACTTCCAGATGGTTGGGTATGCCCTCTGCCGTGATGGAGGCGGTGTTCGAGGTGTCCTGGTAGAAGTCGAAGATCATGCTGTGGGTGGGGCACCGCCAGATCTGCCAGTTGTTGATGTAGGGGGTCAGGTTTAGGATCCAGCAGCGGGTGAGGGTGGCGCCTCGGCGGGGTCCGCAGGTGATGCCGCCGAAGCCGTGCTCGTCGTAATCGGTGTCATACATGACATACGCCAAGGCAATCTGTTTCACATTTGGCAGACAACTTGTCTGTCGTGCCTTCTCCCGGGTCCTGGCAAACACCGGGAAGAGGATTGCTGCCAGGATCGCGATGATCGCGATCACCACCAGCAATTCGATTAGAGTAAAAGCCCGCCTGGGTCTCCCGGAGTCACCGGGGTGATACTGAGACCGCGATACTGGAACAGCGCGGTGGCGCAGTGGACTCACGGACCTGCAGGCGAGGCCTGAGCACCTCGCGGCGCCATGGCCCGCCTGCGGCGTTCAACCTATCTCCGAGCAGCCTCGCACCCGCGGCTGCCAGTTCATCGCATGGCTGTGTGAGCGTGGTAAGCGCTGTGGGGAGGTACTGACACCATGGGTCGTCGTCCCACCCCACAAGCGATACATCGCATGGCACCTGTAAGCCGATATCGTGAAGACCTCTAAGTGCAGCCACCGCCGACAGGTCGCAATTGCACAGCAGGGCTGTGATCTGTGGGTGCTTGCTAAGCAGTCGGCGGGCGGCTTCACGGGCAAATTCGGCTGTCATCTCAACGTCATCTGGCCCGCGCATCAGCTCGAGATAGCGCTCCTCGATTCCGTACTTGCTGAGCGCTCTTTCGTACCCCTCCCGCCTGCCATAGGACGCTTCGTGGCCGACCAAGCCGATGTGCCGGTGACCGAGCTCAATCACGTGCGTGGCGGCCAGATACGCGCCATATTCGCGGTCAATCGTCACTGCGTCGGCCGGAACATGCTCCGGCAGCGGCGGCCAGCAGTCAACGACCGCGACATGCACGCCAGCAGACATCAGCTTCTCGCATACCTGAAAGGTCTGCTCGTGTCCAGCGATGGCGTGGACAATAGCGACGGCCTCAGGCCGTGTCCTGAGTAGCGTGTCCACGAACTCATGGTAGGTAGTGGGGTCTGCGATGTCTATCAGTACGACCTGACGCCCGAGCGAGAGAAGAGCGCTGTTCAGCCTCAAGGCCTTCCGGGTGGTCATAGTGTCGTCCCGACACATTACCAAGATAGCGATGAGGGGCAGTTGACCAACTCTCATTCCGCGGGCGAACAGATTGGGCTTGTAGGCAAGCTCTTCGGCAACTGCCCGGACGCGCCTCTTGGTCTGCTCGGATATGCGCACGCTCGTATCAGCATTCAGTACGCGTGATACCGTGGAAGTGGCTACATGCGCTCTTTTCGCAATATTACGTAGTGTGACGCTCATGACTGCAAACCCCCAAACAAGCCAGAGGAATTATGCAATCCCTTGCCGCAATCGTGTGCATTGCCCAGATTATAAACGTCCGCACCCAGATTGTCAAGACATTCTTGCACAACTTAGCACAGAGACAGGATTGCCAATATGGCCATGGTGTAGACGCCGGTCGGGAAGTGAGACGGTAGAGGGGGCGGTTGAAAAGTGCGGGACCCCTTGGACTAATTTGGGCATCGGACCAGCAGCGCGGGAGTTAGGCAGTTGACTCCTAGAAGGGTTTGAGCCTGAAGGAGAAGGGGTGTATGCCGACATGAGATGGTGGGCAGAGATTCGCACCCAGGTACTGCGCGAGGGGGGGGCGTTGACCTATAAGGGGGCCCAAAAAAAGCAGACGACGGCATATGAACGGCACAGGCGAGACGCCTGCGCTACTGACACAGGCGAGACGCCTGCGCTACTGACACAGGCGAGACGCCTGCGCTACTGACACAGGCGGGACGCCTGCGCTACTGACACAGGCGGGACGCCTGCGCTACTGACACAGGCGAGACGCCTGCGCTACTGACACAGGCGAGACGCCTGTGCTACGAGTCATTCCCCTACGCTCTGAAGGCGGGCGACGATGTCGGCCAGGAAGGCTGCCCCCTCCGCGCCATCAGCACAGCGATGATCAATGGTCAGCGTCAAGTAGATGGATTGGCGCGGTTGGACCTGGCCGTCAATCACCAGTGGCCGTGGTGCCAGAGACCCCACGGCCAGCATCCCAGCCTGTGACGGAGAAATGATAGCGTGAAACCATTCAATCCCCACTGGGCCGATGTTGGTGATGGTGAAGCCCGCATAGCGCTGCAGCGAGGCCCGCAGCTTGCCGTTGCGAGCCAGTTGCACCAGCTCACGAGTCTCGGCGGCGATTTCGTGCAGGCTCTTGAGGTCTGCGTCAAAGACCGTCGGGAGCAGGACGCCCTGCTCAGTGGCCACCGCAAAGCCCAGGTTCACCGGCTTGAGTAGCTTCAGCCCCTCAGGTGTGTACCAGGCGTTGAAACGAGGATGGTCGCGGATGACATCAGCAACGGCCTTGATGATGAAATCATTGTAAGATGGCACCGGCTCGCCGCCGCTGTGCTTCAGAGCAGTGCGCGCGGCCACCAGCGCCTCAGCATCCGCCAGCGCAGTGATAGAGAACTGGGGCGCATCGTGAGAGCTGGTTTGGGTACGCTGGCCGATAGCAGCGCGCATCTGTGTATGCTCTAACAACTCGAACTCTGGTTCGCGGCCCGGTTTGATCGCCAAGTTCATCACCCCTAGCAGGCGATTGTGTTGGGGGTGAGTTTCTCCCTCGGCGCTGTGCTACCTTCTGCAAGCGATACCGGCGACAGGCAGGGATGCCTGCCCTACCAACGGATCTTACCGGCGACAGGCAAGGAGGCCTGTCCTACCGGGCTTGGGCAGGCGCGTTTAGGCACAAAGAGTGGTTTGCGTCCCCCCGAAGTAATCGTGACGGGAGGGCAAAGCGTATAGGTGAGGGTTAAACAAAGATGAGGCGAGTAGGCACTGCGCAGTGCGCTGCCCTCTTATGCAGCGCACTAGCTACACCACAGCAGATTACGGAGCGCTTTTTGCGTTCAGAGGTTGCGACTTCATCGGCCCTGCAGCAAGCCTAGACCGTGCCTCTTCTCTCAGCGAGTGTAGAGTCGGCTCCGGCTGCTCCAACCTCATACAGGGGACAGTCGTCCGTGTGAGCTAGACCGCAGTGTAGACATACCGATGGTCCACAGCCTTCATTCAACCGCACCGCCGAGCGTACAAAGCCCGCCATCTCCTTTAGTAGCCGGCCGCCCCCCCCGTCATCCATTGAGTTGAGCACCGCTTCGGTAAACTGAGCCCGATTGCTCTGCGCGGACTTCATAACGTCATTGCCTGTTTGCGTGGGCCGCAACTGCACGACACGAGCGTCAGAAACAGACTTTCTCCGCCGGACCAGGCCGCGCGCCACCAAGCGCTCCACCATCTTGACAGCGGCCGGATGGCTAACACTGAGCCCCTCGGCGAGGTCTTTAATGCAGCAGGAGGGATGCGAATAGATGAACTGTAGGCCCTCAAACTGCGATGTGGTAATTGCATCGTCTCCCGCGTTGCGGATCGCCTCGGCCGCGATTACCTCGCCAATCACCTTGCAGAATAGCCGGCACAGGCGGTCGGCCTGGTTGCGCTCGCTTTGCTCGGTGCCTGACACCGGCTGCCGCCTCCCAACAGGAGCCTTCAGGGATTTGCTCAATATTACCTAGCAGTATAACATATCAAGTTACTGCATACAAGACTGGTCAACAGGTATGGAGCGGTGCATTAGGCGCGGCAGGAGGTTATACTGCTCAGAGGAACGAAGAATCGGGATTGCTGTGCTTCAGATTGCTAGGCCAGCGCCTGTTGAGAGCAACCGGAGGTTCAGATGACTGAAAGGGAAGGGGTAGGTCGCGGCCTCATACTGACCTTTCTGACCTGGCAGCAGGAGGCTGTGCTGATCATCCTTCTGGCCGTGGCAGTGCGGCTGATCAACTTCACCGCTCCCTATACCGACTCCCACTGGATCAAGCAGCTCCAGATCGCCCCCATTGCCAAGCACTGGTACGAACAGGGCGACTATAACATTCTGTGGCCAGAGACAGACTACAGCGCTGACCGGCCCGGCTATATCGAGATCGAATTTCAGCTCGTCACCTGGCTTACCGCGCTGCTGTATAACCTCTTCGGAATCCATGAATGGGTAGGGCGGATCGTTACGGTGAGCTTCTCGGCAGGCTGCCTGGTGCTGATGCTGCTGCTGTTGCGACTCCACCTTGGCCGGGGCCCGGCCACCTATGGGCTACTCTACTTCGCTTTTGCTCCCTCTAACTGGTTCTTTGGCCGGGTGCTGATGAGCGAGCCAGCGATGCTGTTTTTCAGCGTGGCACTTGTTTACAGTTTCTCCCTGTGGCTGAAGTCAGGCAGGACCTTACACTATGGAATGGCAGGGCTGACCGGGGCGCTGGCATTTCTTGTGAAACTGCCGACGGTGCTCTTGGTCATCCCATTGGTCTTCTTGGCCTACCGGAAACATCGGTGGTCATTGCTGCGACGGCCGTCACTGTGGGTACTGGCAATTATCACGCTACTGCCAGCGGCGTTGTACTACTGGCACGCCAAAGCGCATATCGGGTCGGAGTACTTCACGGTTGGCGTTGGCTTTGGCGGCGGAATGTGGCTGTCACTGGAGACGCTCCTGCGGCCCTCAGGCTACTCGCTGATGCTGCAGAGGTTGATCAAGGATCACCTGACTGCGGTGGGCTTTGTGCTGCTGGTGTTGGGTTTCTTTGCCACCGGGCGTGTCTGGAAGTGGTCTGAAGCAGGTGAGGACGACGGCCAGGGCATAAACTGGCACCTGTTCCACGTGTGGTTGGGAGCAGTGTTGCTGTATTTTGTCATAGTTTGGGGCGGCAATCTTCGACAGACCTACTACCAGTTACCACTCATCCCGGCTGTGGCAGGTCTGATTGGGGTCGGATGGTTCCGGCTCAGCCGGATACCAGCAATGTCGCGCTGGCTGACGCCTATACTCGTGCTCATCTTCCTCATTCTCTGCGTGTGGGGCGTGCAGCCGTTCTTCGAGCAATACACACCCATCGAGCAGGCAGCCGCGCAACTCGATAGGCTCGACCCCGGCAAGGCTCCCGTGATAATCTTCCCGCCTGGCTATGGATGTCTGTACTACTTCGAGCGACCCGGCTGGGTGGGCCGCGAGGGGATGGGTAAGCCGCCCGCTCAGGTAGCTGCCGAGGATAAGCCTAGCCCCCTCTACATTGAGGACCGCATCCGCCGGGGAGCACGCTGGGCCGTCTATTTCGATGTAGCCAGCCAGGAACGCCGACCTGACCTGCAGAGCTATCTGCGCCATAACTTTGCCACGGTGTACGAAGCGGCGGAGTTTCAGATATTTGACTTGAGGCTACCTATCCACTGGCCCCCTCCCTGAAGGGAGGGGGAATAGGAAGGGGCGACAGGCATGGTTCGACGGGCTCACCATGGCCTGAGCTCGTCGAAGGCCAAGGATGCCTGCCTTCGCGGGCCATAGCCCGCTACGGCGGGCGAAGGCCTGTCGTACGGGGGATTGAAAAGTGGGCAAACGTTCGGCAATCATCATCGGTGGGGGGATTTCGGGGCTCACCGCCGGCTATAATCTCAGTAGGCGCGGCTACAATGTCACGCTGCTGGAGCGCAGGCCCGTGCTCGGTGGCCTGGCTCGCTCCATAACCATTAATAATAAGCCAATCGAGGTCTACTATCACTTCATCTGCGGCGGTGACCAGGCCCTGCTCCAACTCATTGATGAGCTAGGTCTGGCCGAAAGACTGCATTGGGCCCCGGCTAGGACCGGCTATTTCGTAGACGGCCAATTGTACCCGCTGACCTCGCCGTGGGACCTGCTGCGCTTCAGCCCGCTGTCGCTGGCGCAGCGGATCAGCTTCGGGCGGCTTATCCTCTACTGCCGTCGCAGCACTCGCTGGCAGAACCTGGAGCACCTCACGGCCCACCAGTGGCTGCTGGAGCGGCTAGCGCCGCAGGCGTATGATGTTGTCTGGAAATCGCTACTGGACCTCAAGTTCGGGGAATATGGCGAGCAGATCTCGGCACCGTGGGTGTGGCACCGGCTGCACCGGGTGACCCGATCTCGGGCCAGCGTGTTCCAGCCTGAGCAGATGGGTTACCTAGAAGGCGGGACCGCTGTGTTGCTGCAAGCGTTGGTCACGCAGATACGGGAGGCTGACGGGGAGATACTACTGAGCACCGAAGCTAATGAACTGCTGATGAGCGGCGGCAAAGCAATCGGAGTTCGCGCCGGGGATAAAGAGCTGACCGGGGATATGGTGATTGCTGCAACGCAGATACCCGAACTGATCAAGCTGCTGCCGGAGGAGGCGGCGTCTTATCGCGCCGCGCTTGCTGCTATCAAGTTCATCGGTATCATCTGTGTGATGCTGAAAATGACCGAGAGCCTCACCGACTATTTCTGGGTCAATTCCAACGATACACGCGTGCCGTGCAATGGTTTCATCGAGTACTCCAACCTCAATCCCTGGAAGCAGTATGCCGGGTCGGCCATCGCCTACTTCCCGTTCTATTCCGACACCAATGCGCCATTGTTTTCAGCCTCAAATGAGGAAATCGCCGAGCCGTTGATCAACTCGCTGAGTCTGATTAGGCCGGAGTTGACCACCAACGCCATAAAGCAGGTGATCGTCACCCGCGACGCTTGTGGCCAGGCTGTCTGTCCCCCCGGTTTCAGCCAGCAGGTGCCTGAGATCACCACGCCTGTGCCGAACCTGTACCTGCTGGACTCCACGCAGCTATATCCGTCCGATCGCTGCCTGAGTGGGATGATTGGGTTAGCCAATGAATTGACTGAGCTACTCAGCTAGATCAGACAAGGCTAATTGAGTAAGCCAAGAGCAATCTCCTGCTCGGTCTGCAGAGCACCGGACAATGCTGTGGTGGTATAAGGGCAAGTTCGACCTAGCTGTCGAGGCCTGCTTGGATGTGGCCGAGAGGACCGTTGCCGGCGCCAAGAGACAAACCGTGGCGGATCGCCCGCGTGACAAAGGCCTTTGCCTCTGTGAATGCATCCGGCAGTGCTAGGCCCCTGGCCAGATAGGCCACCAGCGCCGCCGAGAACGTGCATCCCGTGCCATGAGTGTGAGGCGTGTCTATGCGCGGGACGCTTTCGGTCCGCAGTGTGTCACCATCGCGTATGTACAGCACATCAGTTGCATCGCCGCAGAGATGTCCACCCGTGATGATGGCGGCAGCCGGTCCCAGGTCAGTGAGGGCCCGGGCTGCCTCTGCGATAGCCGTGGGCGCCTCTATGCTCCTACCCAACAACACTTCGGCCTCCGGCAGGTTGGGCGTTACGACGGTCGCCAGGGGCAATATCGTCTCAACTAGTACCCCGATAGCCACAGGCTGGAGCAGCTCGTGCCCGCTCTCGGCCGCCATCACGGGGTCAACCACCAGGTTCGCGACACGATGATACGCGAGCCTGTCAGCCACCGCCTCAACAATTTCGGTATTGCCCAGCATTCCGGTCTTGGCAGCGTGACAACCGATGTCACTCATGATAGAATCAATCTGCGCGGCCACAATATCAGCAGGCAGGTTGAGGACCCCCTGCACACCACAGGTATTCTGTGCAGTAATGGCTGTGACAGCGCTGACGCCATAGACGCCCAGCACGGTGAAAGTCTTCAGGTCGGCCTGGAGGCCGGCTCCGCCGCCCGAATCCGAGCCGGCTATGGTCATTGCGATTGCAACCGGTTCGACAGGCTCACGGTAAATCGCTGAACTGCTCATAATCGCGGTCTTGTTCCTCGCAAGGGGATAATTGACCTGCGTGCTATTGCTTCGGAGGTAGACGAATGCGCTTGAAACCTGCGGTCTTCCTCGACCGTGACGGCGTCATCAACCATGAGCGCAAGGATTACGTGAAGAGCTGGGAGGAATTCAGTTTCCAGCCGGGTTCACTGGAGGCGTTTCGACGCCTGCGCGAAGCTGGCCAGGAGGCATATGTCATCACCAACCAATCCGGAGTGGGGCGGGGCATCCTTAGTCTCCGAACGCTGCTAGGAATCCACTTGAGGATGGAACTAGAGGTGCAAAAGGCCGGGGGAATGATTCACGGGATTGTCTTCTGCCCTCATCATCCCGACGATGGCTGCAAGTGCCGCAAGCCGGCCACGGGGATGTTCCAGATGGCGGCGGTCAAGTACGGCCTGGACTTATCGCAGAGTGTGTTTGTGGGCGATGCCGCCCGTGACGTGCAAGCCGGGAAGGCGGCTGGCTGTAAGACGATTCTGGTGCGCACTCATATCAGCTTCGAGAGATTCCGCGAGGAGCTTGGACAGTCGAGGACACTCCCGGACTTCGAGGCCGCAAATCTGCTGGAGGCAGCCGAAATCATCCTCAGATGACCGCACGCTCTCTGCGCCGAATGCACAGGCGCTACTACAAGCCTTGCAGCGACGCAATTGCGCCAAGACCCGGCGGCGATATTATTGCGCCGAGGCGGAGTCAGCAAGTATCCTCTCAATTACCAGGATGAAGTCCTCGTGATCGTTGATGGGTTTGGTGTAGAACCAAGTGCAGCCAAGTTCGAAGCTGGTTTCGAGGCTAGTCGGTTCATTGAGGGCGGTCAGCATAAGTACCGGTAGCTCTTTGGTCTCCGGGCGGCTTTTGAGTATTTGCAGTGCCTCCCAACCATTGAGCTGAGGCATCATTACATCCAGGATTATCAAGTCCGGTTTGATCTCCTGGTTTTCTAGCCAGTCAAGGGCCTGCCTACCATCATAGGCCACAGCGACCCGATAGCCATTCCTCTCCAACAGTGCCCTGGCGGCAAACACGAATTCCCTGTGGTCATCCACCAGCAAGATCCTGGCACCATCACCATTCTGATTAGCCATCGTCATCTAACCCCCTTCGTTCCGTTATCTCCCCCGGAGGGCCCGTCAACGGTGTATGGGTCTTTCGCCGATCTGGCTGATAAATACTTTTGCCGGCTGTCTTGGCGTATTCCTTCAGTTCAGCCAGTAGCGCAGCGATCTGACCCGGATGTTGGATGTCGTCAGAAGTATTCGTGACACCAGTTGCCACCAGAGTGCAGAGCGGAAAGAAAGCAGCTACATTCTGCCGCGTCCGACTCTGGATGCCGCCCCGCTGGCGCTCCGGTTCATCATAGAAGTCAAGAATACCCTGGTCAAATCTGCCAATGGCAGCCTGTGCCAGAGCCTCAGCACGTTCAGGCCCGGTCACCACAAACAAGTCATCACCGCCAATGTGGGCTACGAAATCGCCCTCGCCGCCGTGCTCGGCCACAACCTCCTCCAACAGACTCGCCAGCCACATAAGCAGCCTATCCCCACGTACGTACCCGTAGTAATCGTTGTAGGCCTTAAAATCGCTCAGATCAAAGGCCAGAACGGCCAATTGCCCGCGCTGCGGCAAACGAGCGGTGAGCTGCTCATGCAAATACACGTTGCCAGGCAGCCCTGTAAGCGGGTTAGCTGAGCGGCGCAACCGTGCCCTCTTGACGAGCGCCTCGCAAGTGGCTGCAAACTCCTCGGGCGCCGCGTCCGCCCTCAAACACACATCCGCCCCTGTCCGCAGGCAAGCAACATAGGTGTCCATGTCGCCGAGCGGCACACTCACGAGGATCGGCGGGCTCGCCATGGCTGCTTGATTGAGCTGCGCGCAAAGCCTCTGGCCCTCCTGGCCTCGGCCGGCGCAGATGATCACCAGGTCAAAATGGCCGTCAGCCAGAGCCTGGACAGCAGTCTCGCAGGACCCTGTGTGTACCAGTTTACCCAACTGCTGCAGCCGGGTACACACCTGACACGTCAGTCCAGCACCCAGTCCTTCGTCGTTCGACGGTCTATTCACCTACCTCCCCGGCCCCCTCTCTAACTGGAGGGGGGATAGGCCTGTGCTGGGGCACGAGGCGCCCGCGCCGCGAGAAGGACAGCTTCCCCCTACAGCGTTGACAACTCAGCCGGCTCGACGTATCATTCATCAAGGCCCAGGCATTATCCCAGGAGTAGAGGGCAATGGACGCAATGGACTCAATCACACCTGTGTTTATCACCTTGGGCCTTGGTGGTGTGCTAGGCTATTGCGCCGGTATGTTCATCAAGCTGGCGATGAAGTTGGCTGGCTGCCTGCTAGGCCTTGTGTTCCTCCTTATGCAAGTGATGGCCTACTACGGATTCGCTGAATGGCACTGGGATGTCATCACCCAACACGCGACTCCGGCTGTTCAGCAGACCGGCCAGTGGCTCCATAAGCTACTGTACTACAATCTCCCCTTGGCCGGCAGCTTTGGCGCTGGTTTATGGATCGCACTGCGGCGCTAGACCTTCACCTCTCGCCCTAGCTTGCCCGACTTGTACACACCATCCAGAATGCGCTGCGTGATCAGAGCCTGCTCGCCGGGCACTGGCGAGGGCAAGCCCTTCCTGATCGCCTCAGCAAATAGCCGGATCTCCTCATGATGCGAGTTGATGTCCTTATCCGGGTTGACCTGCGGTGTCGTCTCCACAACCATCCCATGTTCTTCGCTGATTAGTGTCGGCGGAGACCACTGCACCCCACCCTTGGTGCCGCAGACGAGGACGCCGCCCTGCCCTGCGCACACATTCAGCGCCCAACTCGCCTCCAGGGAGATGCTGGCACCATTGGCAAATCGTACAAAGCCAACGGCGAAGTCCTCCGGCACCGTGTACGTCCTGATGCTGTGCCTCATCAGAGAGGGTTTATTGGCTATCTCAAGATACGTACAGGCGCTCACCGAGACCGGCTCTGGAAACCCCATCAGCAACAGACACAGGTCGAGGGCATGCACGCCAATGTCGTAGCAAGGCCCCCCCGCGGATGCTTCTTTATCAATAAACGCTCCCCACGGCGGGACTCCCCGCACCCGGAGCATAGACGCCCGCCCCCAATATGCATCACCGATAAGGCCCGCATCTACCCACCGTCTGACAGCTAGGGATTCTGCTGTAAACCGCAGGCTCTGGGCCACCATCAGAAGCTTGCTGGCCTCATGGCCAGCCTCTGTCATCTTCTCAGCCTGTCGAGCGGAAATTGCAAACGGTTTCTCAACAATGACATGGCAACCGGCCTTGAATGCCTCCATCGTCGGCGTATAGTGGTGCGCATTCGGTGTGCAAATATCTACTACATCCAACTCCACCTTGCCCAGCAGCTTCTTATAGTCCCCGAAAACATTCGCCTCTGGGATCCCCAACTGTGTGATTGCGGCCTTCTGCGCGGTCGCGCTCGGATCCGCTACTGCAACAATCTCCGCATCCTTCACCGCTTTCCAGCCCCCGACATGACACCCCTGTGCAATCCCACCAAACCCTACGAAACCAACTCTTAGTCGCTTAGCCATCTGAACTAGCTACCTCCCTTTTGAATGTTCTCTTATAATGAGTACTCACTAGCCAATTACTCCTGTCTGCATTGCTCAGACAGGTGAGTGTGATCGTCGGTGCCTGATTCTCTCTCGACTCGAAGAATCCTTCCTGCCTCAGCCATATTCTTCACATTACCATCTAAAGACGCCAGCTCTTGTCATCACTATCTATCTCTGGTAGAATGTTCTCACAGGCGGATGACCATTATCTCACCGGATGGTCACTATGACGTGGTTCCCATTCGCCCTGGACACAGGGACTGCCAGGCACTCGTTGCCTTGGCAAGGCGGGGCGCTAATATGCTGCTGATTACTATCAACCGCGACGCTACGGCCTTGATGCCGTGTAATTGCAG
>JALGTI010000101.1 GCA_029821455.1 Candidatus Zipacnadia bacterium
TCCAGGAGGTGTGTGTTCACATCATAGCCCACGCCGAACACAAAGAGGCGTGTCTTGCCACCACGCCGTTCCTTCATCTGCTCAGCCACGTGCTTGATTATCTGCTCGGGATTAGTCTCACCCACGGTCGGCTCGCCATCGGTGAGGAACACAATGTAATGGCTTGCACTTGCCGGGCTGCGCTCGAGAGCCAGGCGCAGGGCCGAGTCAATATCAGTCCCCCCACGGGCATCGAAACCCTTGATGAACTTGCGCGCTCGTGACACATTGTCCCCATCGGCCTGTAGTAGGTCATCGGCAAAGGTTTTGATGCTGTCAGAGAACGCAATTATGTCAAAGCGGTCCTGGCGGTTGAGGCTATTGACGCAGAAGGTCAGCGCGTCCTTGGCCTGTACGATCTTCTCCCCGCTCATACTGCCTGAGGTATCGAGCACAAAGCAGATGTCCTTGGGCTGCACCTCCTCGGTATCCTGCTCAACTGTCGGCGCCGCCAGCAGCAGATAGAAGCCATCCTTGCCCTGCTCCTTGAACGTGATGACGTTCATCCCCACTGGCCCGCTGCTGACATTGTAATACAGCAGGATATCCCGGTCGGGTTTGGTGTTGCTCTCCTCATACGAAACGCGCACGTGCTTGTCGCTCAGCTTGTTGATCGAGATGTCATGGCTGGGCGAATAAACCGTGCCGATGGGATCAGGCGAGTAGATATCCGCACTGAAGACAACACTCTCGATTGGCTCCTTGGTGAACTGCTCCGGGCTGAGGGGATAGATGTAGCTGACTAGCCCATTGTCGAAGTTTAGCACCTCAGAGTAGCGCAGTTCGATGCGCCGCTCACCCTTGGGCGGTATCGGGAAGATCTGGGCCTGGTAGGTGTTGTTGCCGGCGTAGGTCAGCAGTGCCGGGTCTCTGCGCTTGCGGACAATCTCTTCATAGATGCGTTGCGCCTCGTCTTTGTCCAGCAGCCGTGCCTCAATCTCCTTCCCATCGGAGTGGAGGGTAAACTTGTTGACCACTGCCCCTGCTGGCAGTGGGAACAAATATGTCGCCTCCATCTCGCGGCGTCCTTCATTGACGAATACCTGGTCAACGTACGTGGTGGCCACCTGGTCGTGGATTTCGCACTTGACGTGGTGGTACTTGATGGTGAAGTACGGCTCGTCGGGGATGATGCTATGCGGCGGCCCTGGAATCAGCATCCCATCGGCCAGGGCTACTCCTGTGGCAAAAACGGCCAGCAAAGCAATGAAAACGCCGGTCCTGAACATCTCATATACCCCCTGATTTGACTGGGTTGAGTTACAATTGATTGGACGTGGGATGTGTGAGGAAGGTTTCGTTTGGAGAAAAAAAGGGGAGAAAAAGGGGTCAGAGGCTATTTTTCTCCTCGAGTTTCCACTGTCAAGGACTTCGGCCAAAGTTGGCAAGACAGAGAAAAATAGCCTCTGACCCCTTTTTCTCCTGCTTACTTGCTCTTGCGCGGGCGTCCACGCGGCCTGGCCTGCAGAGCTCGCCCCGCAACAGTCTCTAGTTCTTTGACAAATGCCTCGGACCCGCATGGGCGTCCCGTTGTGGTACGCGCTCGAAGTGTTCTCACCCTCTGCGGGTCTTCCGGTAAGCGAAGCCAGCCAGCCCAGTCAGTGATCGTTTTCAGTAGTGGTAGGTCCCACGAAAGAGCCGGGTCGGATCGCATGCCGCAGTGTGGTGCAGCACTGCTCCAGGGGAAGTCCTGCGCCTGCTCCACCAGGCCCGCCCGCAACGGGTTGCGCTCCACATACCGCACAGCTTCCCAGAGATGCGCATTATCCAGGGGGCAAGAAAAGTAACGCCCCTGCCATAGATGTCCTTCCCAGCCGTGGTCAGTATTGACGCGCTGGGCGTGCCGCATTTGTAGATCGCGCAAGGTCTCACCGAGCGCATTTGGGCTGGCAGGGACTGCCACCAGATGTACATGGTTCGGCATCAGACAGTATGCCCATATCTTGACTCCACGCTTGGTGGCGCACTCCCCCAGCCACACAATATACCGCTGCCGGTCATCGCCATTGAAGAACACTTCCTGCCCGCGATTGCCGCGTTGCGTGATGTGATGTGGCACTCCTGGGACTACGATTCTGAGAGGTCTTGACATAGCACAAGGAGTCAGAGGCGGTTTTTTCTGAGTTGCTGACTCTAGCTGCATGCCTCGACAGTATAGAATTCGGGAAAATAGCCTCTGACCCCTTTTTCTCTTTCCTTCTTTTCTAGGCCTGGTGCGTTCTGCAGGAAGGAAACCGCGGTACAGGCGTCGAATAGTCTATTCTCCCCGCGGCTGGAGGGCCGACGGAGACAGGCATCGGCCTGTTGCAGATTGATTCCTGTCGTGTCCAGATAAGGCGAAGAGAATTGACTGCCAGTAACGCGGGGAGGAATCGCCAATGGCAAACGCGAATTGAAAGATATATCGCCGATGATATATCGCCGATGATAAGGCATGATAGGATACAGACTGAGTTGACGACGTAAAAAACAGGAGGGAGTTAGAAATGGATCAGACCAAGATTATTCTGCCCGAGAGTGAGATACCCCAACAGTGGTACAACATCCTGCCGGACTTGCCGGCGCCGCTGTACCCACCACTGAATCCGGGTACCGGCCAGCCCATTGGCCCGGAGGACTTGGCGCCCATCTTTCCGATGGAGCTAATCAAGCAGGAAGTCAGTATGGAGCGGTGGATTGACATTCCGGACGACGTTATGCGGATATACAAGCTGTGGCGGCCCAGTCCGTTATTCCGGGCCTATCGGCTGGAAGAACACCTGGGGACACCGGCCCGCATCTACTACAAGAACGAAAGCTTCAGCCCGGCCGGTAGCCATAAGCCTAATACAGCAGTCGCCCAAGCGTATTACAACAAGCAAGAGGGGGTTAAGCGGATTTGTACCGAGACGGGCGCCGGTCAGTGGGGCAGCGCCCTCTCTCTGGGCGGTGCGCTCTTCGACATAGACATCACCGTATACATGGTGAAGGTGAGCTATCAGCAGAAGCCATACCGGCGGATGCTAATGGAGGCGTGGGGGGGCACGTGCTACTCCTCCCCGACTGATCGCACCGAAGCTGGCCGGTCTATCCTGGCGCAGGATCCCGACTCCCCTGGTAGTCTGGGGATTGCTATCTCCGAGGCGATTGAGGATGCTGCCAAGGACCCGGAGGCCAAGTACGCGCTTGGCAGTGTGCTTAATCACGTGATGTTGCACCAGACCATTGTTGGCCTGGAGCTCAAGAAGCAACTGGCAATGGTTGACGAGAAACTGGACGCGATCGTCGGCTGCGTGGGAGGCGGCTCGAATTTCGCCGGGCAGTGCTACCCGTTTGTCAAGGATAAATTGGACGGGCAGGAGATTGATATTATCGCCACCGAGCCAACCGCCTGTCCGACCCTGACCCGCGCCCCGTACCGCTACGACTTCGGGGATACGGCTCAGCTTACACCTCTGCTGATGATGTATACGCTGGGTCATAGCTTTGTGCCACCCCCGATTCATGCCGGCGGCCTGCGGTATCACGGCGATGCGCCGACGATGTGTCTGCTGGTTAATCAAGGGGTTATCGAGGCCCGCGCCTACCACCAGAATGAGGTGTTTGAGGCCGCCATAACCTTTGCCCGTACCGAGGGCTCCCTACCAGCCCCCGAGACGGCGCACTGCATCAAGGGAGCTATTGATGAGGCGCTCAAGTGCAAAGAGACCGGGCAAGAAAAGTGTATCGTGATTGCCTACAGCGGGCACGGCCACTTCGATCTCGGCGCCTATGATGTCTACCTCAGTGGCGGGTTGGAGGACTACGAGTATCCGGAAGAGAAGATCGCAGAGGCCCTCGAGTCAATTCCGGATGTCGAGGTGCCGGCTGGCTAACAAGATGTTCGCGTGGCGCAGGCTTCCAGCCCATGGAGACTTAGGACAACCTAGAAGCTTGCCCTACCCTCCGGGTTGGGTAGCGCAGGCGTCCCGCCTGCGGGCATTTGGGAACCGCCTATACTGCAGGGGCGCGGCTTTGCTCAGTCTACGGCCGCGCCCCTGACCCTGACGCCAACGACTATCGAGGCCACTGATGCCTCCCACAGTCACGAAGGCCGTCATCACCGCCGCTGGACGTGGCACGCGCCAATATCCGGCCACCAATGTCGTCCAGAAGGAACTTCTGCCGTTAGTGGACCGCGACGGCATCACCAAGCCGGTCATCCAGATCATCGTTGAGGAGGCCTTGGCGGCCGGCATCGAGCACATCTGCGTTGTTACCCGCCCGGGGGCAGACGCCGACTTCCGTGCCCACTTCCGCCCGCTCACCGATACGGAGTGCCCTGCCTTCGCGGGTAAGGACTGGGCCCTGGCCGAGTCGGACAAGCTCGCCCGTATGCAGGACGCCATCTGCTACGCTTACCAGAAGACGCAGGAAGGCTACGGGCACGCGGTCTATCAGGCGCGCGATTTCGTGGGTGATGAGCCGTTCCTGCTGATGCTGGGTGATCACGTCTATGTGTCGGAGCGAGAGAAGAACTGCGCCCGGCAACTGCTGGATGTCTTTGAAGAGCATCAGGCCAGCGTGTCATCAGTCCAGCGCACCCCGGAAAGCCAGCTCCACCTCTTCGGCACCATCGCAGGGCACAAGATCGCGGACAATCCCCCGACCTATGAGGTCACCAGGCTTTATGAGAAGCCGACCCCTGAGTATGCTCGTGAGCACTTGCGCATTGAGGGCCTCCCTGAGGGCGAGTATCTGACCTTCTTCGGTATGCATGTCTTCGAGCCACAGATATTCGACTGCCTCGGAGAGCAGATTGCAAATGATGTCCGCCAGCGTGGCGAGATACAACTGACCGCCGCCCAGGACTTGCTGCGCTCGTGCCGGCGCTATCTTGCTTGCCAGATTGCCGGGCAGCGCTATGATATGGGAGTGCCGGAGGGGCTGGTGGCGAGCCAGATCGGGCTGGCCCTGGCCGGCAGGCTGCGCGACCGGGTCCTGGCCCAGTGCTCGCCAGACGGACCGAAGGCTTAGAAAGCCTGGCCACTAAGCGCGGCAAAGGGATGAACAGGTATGAAGCAGCGAACTGGTCCGATGCTAAGTCTTGTTGCCAACGCAGTCCTTGCTTTGCTCGTGTGCTGCGCCCCACCTTGCGTGGCCCAAGACGTGCCAGCCTTTCCCGGGGCCGAGGGCTTTGGGGCAGATACGCCGGGCGGGCGTGGCGGCAAGGTCCTCCTGGTAACTAACCTCAACGATTCCGGCCCCGGCAGCTTCCGCGAGGCCTGCGAGGCCGAGGGGCCACGCATTGTCGTCTTCCGCGTCTCTGGCAATATCGAGCTTGAGTCGCCGATAAACCTCGGGAACCCGTACATCACGATTGCCGGCCAGACAGCACCCGGGGACGGAATTTGCCTCAATAATTGTCAGTTCTTCATAAGCACCCACGATGTTGTCATCCGACACATGCGCTTCCGACCCGGCGACCTGATGGGCAAGGACTATGATGCGCTCTGGATCTGGAGCAGTCGCAATGTCATAATTGATCACTGCTCCGCCAGTTGGGGAATTGACGAGACGCTCTCGATCACCGGCGACTCTGACAACATCACAGTGCAGTGGTGCATGGTGACTGAGAGCCTCCACGACGCTCACTACGGCTCGCTAGTCATAAGCGATCACGGACGCATCACCTGGCACCACAATGTTTATGCACACCACAACAGTCGTTGCCCGCGCACTGGTATTGATCCTCCGAGTGATGTCGGCCCCCTGATAGATTTCCGCAACAACCTCATCTATGACTGGGGCGCGGTCGCCGGCTACACTATGGCTAACGAGCGCTCGGCGATGAACTACGTCGCTAACTACCTCAGGCCCGGCCCGTCAACGAGCGACGATGCCAGCGGCTTTGCCTTCAGGATATATGACGGTGGCTACCTGCCATCGGGCGAATACATGCGCAATATGTGGCCTGCAATGGTGCATTTCTGGGTCGCTGACAACTACCTGGAGGGCTTTCCGGAGAAGACCGAAGACAACTGGCTGATGATCTGGCGCCCTGACTATGCCGGGGAGAATGATTGTAAGGCCTGGCAGCCCTTCAAGGTCCCGCCGGTCGAAACCGATAAGCCCCAGGTTGCCTATGAGAGGATCCTTGAGGATTGCGGCGCCACGTTGCCAGTTCGTGATGCAGTGGATGCTCGCATTGTGGAACAGATTAGGGCCGGCACGGGCAAGATTATCGATTCCCAAGCTGATATTGGTGGTTGGCCTGAACTCAAGACCGCTCCCCCACCTCCCGACAGCGACGAGGACGGCATGCCGGATGAGTGGGAGGAGAAGTATGGGTTCGACCCGAATGATTCTTCGGACAACAGCCTCGATACCGACGAGGATGTCTACACCAACATCGAGGAGTACCTCAACGGCACCGACCCGCTGGTCTCAGACCTTCCATCTGTATCCAACGACGAATAGCACGAGCAGACCCTACCCGGCCTTGGTCTTGCTCTGCCCCAGGCAGGTGTAGTCGCCTGCTTTACGAACTAATCTCTGCTCAAAGCAGCCGGAGGTGGTCCTGATGCGGTATCTCTTGTTGATGCTCGTTGTATTCACGTGCTGTACATTGGCTGCCGCCCAGCGGCCGGAGAATGTCATTGCCAATCCCAGCCTCGAGCAGGATGCGGATGGTGATGGCCTACCCGATGGCTTCCGCCTGCGCGGAGGCGCTGAGGGCGCCGAGGTTACCATAGATGAGACCCAGGCCCACAGCGGCTCGCGGTCGCTGCGTATGACTAACACCGACCCGGAAGCACAGAATGGCTTGGTCTTCGATATGGCCGGCCTCGACCTGGCAGCCGGCTCCACGTGGCTGTTGTCCTGCTGGGTTAAAGGGCAAGCCGTGGGTGAAGAGGGCAGAGGCCCCGAGGCAGGCCTGTGCATCTATATGGACGCCCAAAAGGCCGAGGGTGGGCTGGAAACACAGGTAAAGGGTGCGCCACAGGGCACCTTCAACTGGACCCAGGTCAAGACTGTGCACCGCTTTGAGAAGACCTGTGTCGGCGGCAGCCTCTACCTCCCGTTGTTTCGGCACCTGACAGGCACCGCGTGGGTAGATGATGTGCAGATCACGATGCTGGCCACCGCGCATGAAACAGGCGAAGCGCCATACAGCTATCCCGTGCCCCAGGTGGCGGCCGTTCGTAACCGACACACCACCTTCCTGGCTAGCTTTGATGCCACCGACAACGCCGATGCTGACTACTGCCGCCACGACCCGCTTAACTGTGGGACTCGTTTTCAATCTGATGTCCAGGGACGCTTTGGCAGTGGCGTTGCCCTGACCGAACTGCAGTCATCCCTGGCCTTCTCAGGCTACGACAACTACGATCCGCTACGCGGGACCGCCAGCTTCTGGGCCAGGGCCCCTCAAGTAGAGAACGTGTGGGCCGATGGCCAGTATCACTGGATGTTGATATTGTACCCGGACTCCCCGCTGGCCTACGGTGGCCGTAGCCCCTACACCATCTTCCTGTATCGCGACGACAATAACATCCTGAACCTTGATCTTTTCGACTACCAGACCACGCTCTATTCATTCATTATGTGGTCCAGACCCGGGCCGGCGCTGCATCTTGAACTGCCCACGGAGAATCTGTCTCCCGCCGACTGGCATCATTTCCAGGTCGGCTGGGAGGTGGGGGAGCTGACCCGGATGTGGCTGGGCATTGACGGGCAGGGCAAGACTGCTGCTACCATCGTGCAGACTGGGCATGGTCGGCCCGTCCCCGGCGCCCAGATCTTCGTCGGGGCCATCGTCTTCCCCACCTTCACCGGCCATCAGCCTTTCAAAGGTAGCTTTGACGACCTGGCCATCACCAACGTCTCGCCTGCTCATCAGGAGCAGGCGGTGGAAGGCGTGGATGAGGCGAATCTGCTTCAGATGGAAGATGCCGTACGCGGTTGGTTGGATACGTGTCTGGAGTTGCAGGATGGCGGCGGCTGGCTCGCCTGGTACCAGTGGCCCAGTCTACGTCCCGCCTGGCAGTACCACCAGATTCAGGATGCCGATGACTTCAGCCTCGAATCTATCTGCACTCTGCTGCTACGCGCCTATGATTTGTGGGGTGACGAGCGCTATCTATGGGCCTGCTTGCAGGCCGGCAATTTCCTGGTCCAAGCGCAAACCCCGGCCGGCTGCTGGGCACAGTACTATGCAATGACCCCTGACGGGCCCAAGCCCGACCGACCCTCAGGTAATCTCGAAGAGCAGACCCAGAGCTTCCCCATCCGCTATTTGGCTCACCTGTACCGCATCACCGGCAACCCGCTCTATCTGGAGGCGTGTAAGCGAGGCGGGGAGTATGTCCTGGCCCGGCAGGGCGAGGAGGGGTGGTGGCCGTGGGGCTACAACTGGCAGAGCGAGCAGATCGAGGGCCACGGCGGCCCCACGCTCAATGATGATGCTTTCGGCACTAGCCTGGAGGATATGATTGTGATGTACGGGGTCACGGGAGAGCAGAAGTACCTCGACGCCATCGCCCGGGCCGGCGACTGGCTGCTCAATGCTCAGGTCAAGACCGGCCCGGCGCGTGGCTGGGCCGATCAGTATGACGCCCCTTATACGCCCTGCTGGGGCCGAGAGATGGAACCGCCCTCCGTGGCGATGTCCGGCACGCCGGCGGCTATCCGCGACCTGTTGAAACTGTACGACCTCACTGGTGACGTGCGCTATCTCCGGTCAATCGAGTTGTGTGTTGACTGGCTGGAGTCACTGCCAGAGGAGCTACGCGGTTGGCTATACTACGACCTCGAAACTGGCGAGCCGATTATGTCATACAAAGGCGAGGTCTTCTCTGTGTTCTCCGAAACATTTGAGAAGTATGCCCCGCAGTTCTCGGCTCATTACAGCAGTGGAAAAGCTGGCTGGTATGCGCCACAGTGGAACAATGAATTGGAGTTGCGCCGCACGGGCCCCCAATTCCCCTCGTGGCAGGGCTGGCGCAATCGTGCTGAGTTCGCCAGTCTGACTCCGACACCCAAAAACCTGCTGCCCCGTGCTCAGGCTGGCCCTAACCAGAGAGTGCTAGATGCTTTGACGCAGTGGAACGAGACGCGCGACGGGCCCTTGGTGATTGAGGTAGGTGAATATGCCTCAAGAATGTTGTACTTCTACACGGGCAATAACTATGCCGCCGACCTGCTTGATCTCATCGCGGCTCGGCGTATTGCCCTCGGCGATGTGCGGCCTGCTGTCTTCCCGGTGTACAACCGTGGTGCTGTAGGCAACTTCCCCTACGTCCAGCCAGGTAAGGACTGGTACAACACACCTCTGGGCCCCACTGAGCAGATGGCCGACCGGGGCCTGAAGCTGCGGCTCCGTCGCCACCCTCATTTCATCGAGATGGCCACTGACGGCGAGGCTGCGTTTGCGCTGAACGTAACGAACTG
This sequence comes from Candidatus Zipacnadia bacterium, assembly GCA_029821455.1. Classification (GTDB taxonomy): domain Bacteria; phylum Armatimonadota; class Zipacnadia; order Zipacnadales; family Zipacnadaceae; genus JALGVG01. The sequence goes on from JALGTI010000101.1 coordinate 9,451, forward strand.
GAGC